>JAICPQ010000256.1 GCA_025929745.1 Burkholderiales bacterium
GAGCAGCGTTCCCACCGCCATCACGGCGCCGACGAAGAAGATGCCCGCCCACATGCGGCGGGTGATCACCCCCTCGCCGCGCGGCCTCGGCGGCTTCGTCATCGTCTCCGGATCCGCCGGGTCGACGCCGAGCGCGAGGGCCGGCGCGCCGTCCGTCACCAGGTTGATCCACAGGATCTGCGTCGCCAGTAGCGGCAGCACTACGCCGCCTCTGCCCGCTGCCGTCAAACCGATCGCGTCCGCCAGCAGCACGCCGAAAAACATCGTCATCACTTCGCCGATGTTCGATGAAAGGAGGTAGCGCAAGAACTTTCGAATATTCGAGAAGATCGCGCGTCCCTCTTCCACCGCCGCGACAATGGTTGCGAAATTGTCGTCCGCCAGCACCCTGTCTGCGGCTTCTTTGGAAACGTCCGTTCCAGTAATGCCCATGGCGACGCCAATATCGGCGGTCTTCAGGGCGGGCGCATCGTTGACACCGTCGCCCGTCATCGCCACGGTCATGCCTCCACGCTGCAACGCGTTCACGATCCGCAGCTTGTGTTCGGGGTTGACGCGCGCATAGACCGACACCTCTTGGACCGTCCGGTCGAGCCTTTCATCGGACATCTTCTGGAGCTCGGCTCCGGCGATGGCCCGCCCATTGGTGGCGATGCCGAGCTCGGCGGCAATGACTGCGGCGGTTACGGGATGATCGCCGGTTATCATTATCGGGCGAATACCGGCGGCTTTCGCGCGCGCAACTGCATCCTTTGCCTCTGCGCGCGGAGGATCGATCATGCCGATCAATCCTGCGAACACAAGTTCTTGCTCGACGCGCTCATCGACTTTGTCGGCTTCGAATGCATCCGCGGGCAGCGAGCGAAAGGCGACGCCGAGGGTGCGCAAGGCTTCTCGGGCGAGCTCTTCATTAATCTTTAGAATCTCCGCGCGGCGCGCGTCACGCAAAGGTCTTGTCTCTTCGCCCACAAGCTCACTCGAGCAACGCGCAAGCAATATGTCCGGCGCACCCTTGGTGAAGACCAGCAATCGCTCCTGCCTTTGTGCATCCGTATGAATCGTGGTCATCAACTTGCGCTCGGACGAGAAGGGAACCTCGCCTATGCGCTCGAAGCGTAGGTCGAGTGCTTCATCCTCCAGACCGGCCTTACGTGCCGCGACCACAAGCGCGCCTTCGGTCGGGTCGCCCTGCACAGTCCAGCGGCCGTCGTGCTCTTGCAAGACGGCGTTGTTGGCGCGATCGCCGGCCGCGAGGGCGCGCTCCAACTCGATTCGCAGCGCGCCCTCAATCGCTCCTGGCCCGTCCCGGCTCACTTCACCTTCGGGAGCGTAACCCGTCCCGCCCAAGCTCACCCGGCCGCTCGCCGTCGCGACCACGCGCACCGTCATCTCGTTTTTGGTCAACGTGCCGGTCTTATCGGAAGCAATCACATTCGCCGAGCCGAGGGTCTCCACCGCCGCGAGATGGCGCACGATGGCGTTTCGTTTCGCCATGCGCTGTACGCCGACAGCGAGCACGGCGGTCACTACCGCCGGCAAGCCTTCCGGCACCGCGGCGACCGCCAGCGCCACGCCTAAAATGAGCACGTCGAAAAGCGCCGCGAAACCGCTCACTTCTTCGACGAGAAGAATCGTTGCGATCATCACCACGGCAATGACGATGACGATGATCCCAAGCAGTTTGCCGACGCGGTCGAGATCCTGTTGCAGCGGCGTGGTCTCTTCCGGAGCTTCTTTCAGCATCCCGGCGATGCGTCCCATCTGGGTCTGCATGCCTGTCGCTACGACCACTGCTTTTCCCCGGCCGTAAGTCGCCGCCGTGCCGCTGAAGATCATATTGTCGCGGTCGCCGAGTCCGACCTCTTCAGTGATCGGGGCGATGTCCTTGGATACCGGCAGGCTCTCGCCGGTGAGCGCGGCCTCGGCAGTCTGGAGCGCGGTTGACTGAACCAGCCGCGCATCGGCGGGAATGGTATCGCCTTCTTCGATGAGCATGATGTCGCCGGGTACGACCTCGTCCGCCGCGATGCTCCGCCGTTCGCCGTCCCGAACGACGTTGGCGTGCGCCGCCGAAATCTGGCGCAGCGCCGCCACCGCTTCCTCCGCTCGTGACTGCTGAATGTAGCCCATGATCGCATTGAGCAGCACGACGGCGAAGATCGCGATCGCTTCGTAGGGGAGAGACGATTCGCGCTCGTATAACCACAGTCCGGCCGAAATCAATGTTGCGACGAGCAGCAGGATGACGAGCACGTCTTGAAACTGTGCGAGAAACTTCCTCCAGGCGGGCACGGGCTCTTCCGCGGTCAGTTCGTTCCTGCCATACCTCTCGAGCCGCGCCGTCACCTCGGTTGCGCTCAGCCCACGGTGTGCGTCCGTATCGAGTGCAGCCAATACTTCGTCGACCGGCTGTCGATAGGCATCTGTATTGCTATCTGCGGAGGTCTTCGCGGAACGCGCAGATCCTTCGGTCGCGATACTCATAAATACGGTCTTATCACGACGGTCACGAAGAGTTTGGATGTTAAATTCTTAAGCTTCGTACTACTATGCTTCGTAATTTTCGCGCGTCGCGAAATTTTGCAGAAGTCGAAGACTCTCGGATCGGATATTCTCCCGCCAAGTCGCCAAGACGCTAAGCGACGGATCAAACGCCATCATCCCGACCCACGGCGAGGTATCTGAAGGCGAAATTAAAAATGTCTTACTTCGCGCCTTTGCGTCTTTGCGGGAGATATTCCGATTCTTTCGGTTGCGGCTCTGCTGCGCTGGGCCCTTCGTGGTGAAAGTCCTGTTGCGGTTTACTTTGCGGCTCTTGTTCCTGACTGCCGAGCTTGAACACGCGCGTGCCGCCGGCGAACTCGTATACTTCATCCTTGAATCCCAAATTGATCGGCGCGGCGCCGCGTTCGCGTTCGCGCACGGTGAGGGTTTCGCGCGTGAGCCGCAGATCGAGCGAATGGCCGCGATAGCGGATGCGCATGTCGAGGCGCTCCATCTCCTGCGGCAGTCTCGGATTGAGGCGCAGAACGTCCTCCGTTACTTCGATACCCGTCGATACGCGCTGCACCAGATCCACGCTTCCCGCCATGGCGCCCAGATGCACGCCCTCCGCAGTGGTGCCCTGCTGAATATCGTTCACATCGCTCTGCAGCGCCTCCGCGAAGTAGCGCATCGCGCGCGGCCGGTCCGAGCGCGCCAACACCCAGGCATGGGCGACACGAGACAAGGTTGAACCGTGTGACGAACGGCAGTCGTAGTAGGCGACGTTTCGCGGAATGATGTCGCGGTCGAACGGATAACCGATACGGGCAAAGAGCTCTCCCAGTTCCTCGGCGGAAAAAAGATAAAACAACATCAGCA
>JAICPQ010000261.1 GCA_025929745.1 Burkholderiales bacterium
CCAGAGCGAGGCGCAGCCGCGGGTTGCCAGCCGGATCGCCCCCGCCCAGCCGCGCCGCCACCGTGATCTCGCGAATGAGGCGCGTAAAGATCTTTCCGCGCTTCGCGTCGGCGCGCTCCTTTCGGTGCTTGACGTTGGCCCATCGGCTGTGGCCGGCCATGGTGCTTATAATTTTACGCATGCTCTTGGCCAAGAATGAAAAGTCCGCGCTGTCACTCTTGCCCGGCCTTGCCAATCGCCATGGTTTGATCACGGGCGCCACCGGCACGGGCAAGACCATCACGATGCAGGCGCTCGCCCAGCGGCTCTCCGATCTCGGAGTGCCGGTGTTCATGGCCGATGTGAAGGGCGATCTCTCCGGCATGGCGAAAGCCGGCGGTGCGAATGCCAAGGTCCTCGAGCGTTTCCAGTCGTTGAAGCTCAAGCCCGAGTTCGCCGGCTGCCCGGTCGAGTTCTGGGATGTCTACGGCAAGAACGGGCTGCCGGTGCGCGCGACGGTATCGGACATGGGTCCGCTCCTTCTCGGGCGCATGCTCGGCCTGAACGAAACGCAGGAAGGCGTGCTCGGGCTCGTATTCAAGGTCGCGGACGACAACGGGCTCCTGCTTCTCGATCTCAAGGATTTGCGCGCGATGCTGCAGCACGTCGGCGACAACGCCGCGCAATACAAGACCCAGTACGGCAATGTCACCGGCGCCTCCATCGGCGCGATCCAGCGCGGAGTGCTCGCCCTCGAGAACCAGGGCGCAGCGCAGTTCTTTGGCGAGCCGATGCTCGAGGTCGCCGACCTCATGCAGCTGCGCGGCGGCAAGGGCGTGGTGAATATTCTGACGGCCGAGCAGCTGATGAACTCGCCGAAGCTCTATTCGAGCTTCCTCTTGTGGCTGCTGGCCGAGCTCTTCGAGCAGCTGCCCGAAGTGGGCGACCCGGATAAACCCAAGCTCGTCTTCTTCTTCGACGAGGCGCACCTCCTTTTCGAGGAAGCGCCGAAAGCGCTCACCGAGAAAGTGGAGCAGGTGGTGCGCCTCATCCGCTCGAAAGGCGTGGGCGTGTACTTCGTGACGCAGAACCCGCTCGACGTTCCGGAGAGCGTGCTCGGACAGCTCGGCAACCGCGTGCAGCATGCATTGCGCGCCTTCACGCCGCGCGACCAGAAGGCGGTGAAAACCGCCGCCCAAACACTGCGGCCCAACCCCAAGCTCAAGGCCGAGAAGGTCATCACGGAGCTCGGCGTCGGGGAGGCGCTGGTCAGCCTGCTGGACGAAAAAGGCCGCCCAGCAGTGGTCGAGCGCGCGTTCATCGTCCCGCCTGCGAGCCAGGTCGGCCCCATCGGCCAGGACGAGCGGCAGACGATCATGAATTCGTCCAAGCTCCTCTCCAAGTATGAAGAGGCCATCGACCGCGAGTCGGCGTACGAGAAGCTCAAGGCTCAGGTACAAGAGAAGCAGCCCGAGTCGGCGCCGAACCCCATTTCCGATCTTCTGCTTGGCAAGACGGGGCCGCGCGGCGGTCGGCAGACGCAGGGCGTGCTCGAGGCCGTGACGAAGAGCGCCGCGCGCGCCATCGGCTCGGAGCTTGGGCGGCAGATCATGCGCGGCGTTCTAGGCTCGATTCTGGGCGGCGGCCGCCGCCGTTGAGCACACGCGCCTGGGGCATCGTCTTCGCCTTCGTCGGTGTCCTGGCTTTCTCGTTTCGGCCGATCCTGATCAAGCTCTCGTACGCCGCGCACCCGGTGAGCCCGGTCACGCTGCTTTTCCTGCGCATGGCGCTGTCGTTGCCCTTCTTTCTCGTGATCGGCTGGTGGCTGCGCAACCAGGAACCGCGCCTCACCAAGCGGGACTGGGCCGCCGTTGCCGGCCTTGGCTTCCTCGGCTATTACGCTGCCAGTTTTCTGGACTTCATCGGATTGCAGTGGGTCGGCGCCGGCGTCGGCCGCCTCATCCTCTATCTCTTCCCGACACTGGTTCTGCTCCTCTCGTTCCTCTTCCTCCACAAAAAGCCGACGTGGCGCGAAATCGCGGCGCTGGTGCTGAGCTATGCGGGAATCGCGCTCGTACTTTCCAACCAGCTTGGCATCGAGAGCCGGCTGTTCGCGCTCGGTGCCGCCCTCGTCTTCGCCTCCGCGCTCTGCTACGCCGCGTACCTTGTCGCGGGAAGCCAGGTCGTAAAGCGCGTCGGTTCCATGCGATTCACCGCGTACTCGACGGTGGTGGCGACCGTGCCGGCGGTGTTGCAGTTCGCCGTCATGGAATCGCCCGGCGCACTCGAGCTGCCACCAGCGGTCTGGGGCTACGCCATCGTGCTCGCGACCGTCGTCACGGTGCTGCCGCTCTTCCTGCAGGCCGAAGCGTTGCATCGCATCGGGGCCAATCACTTTGCGCTGATCGGCGCCGTCGGACCGGTCAGCGTCGCCGTGACGAGCGCGCTCGGCCTTGATGAGCCGTTCACATGGATCCAGGCGCTCGGCGGAGCGCTCGTCATCTTCGGGGTTCTCCTCGTTTCGCTCAAAAGGAGTTAGTCCATGGACTTGGGAATTCGCGGGCGCACTGCGCTCGTCTGCGCGGCATCGAAGGGACTCGGCAAAGGGTGCGCGATTGCGCTGGCGCGCGAAGGTGTGAACCTCGTCATCACCGCGCGCGGGCGCGAGGCCCTCGAAGCAACTGCGGCCGAGCTCCGGTCGACATTCAAAGTAAAGGTCGATGCGATTGCGGGAGACATCACGACAGAGGAAGGACGCAGCGCCGCGCTGAAGGCCGCGCCGTCGCCCGACATCCTGGTGAACAATGCCGGCGGGCCGCCGCCCGGCGACTTCCGCGCTTGGGATCGCGACACGTGGATGACGGCGCTCGAGGCCAACATGATCACGCCCATCCTCCTCATCCGCGCCGTCGTCGACGGCATGATGGCGCGCAAGTTCGGCCGGGTGGTCAACATCACCTCAGGTGCGGTCAAGGCGCCGATTCCCGAGCTCGGCCTTTCGAACGGCGCGCGCACCGGCCTGCACGGCTTCATCGCGGGACTGTCGCGCACCACCGTGCGCCACAACGTCACGATCAACAATCTGCTCCCCGGTCCGTTCGAGACCGACCGGCTGCGCTCCAACCTCGAGTTCAACGCGAAGAAGCTCGGCAAGACGGCCGCTGAGCTGCGCGCGATCCGCACCGAGGCCAATCCCGCGGGCCGTTTCGGCAGCATCGAGGAGTTCGGCGATGCCTGCGCCTATTTATGCAGCGTACA
>JAICPQ010000211.1 GCA_025929745.1 Burkholderiales bacterium
CGGTGATATGCGGGATGACCTGCACCGTGCCGCCGAGGTAATCGCCATGCCGCTCCTTCTTGATCACCGACTCGTAGATCTGGCCGGTGGTGAAGTTATTGAAGCGGCGCATCTTCGAGCTCTGGAAGCGCTCGTAGTGGCCCAAGTCCAGGTCGGTCTCGGCGCCATCCTCGGTCACGAACACTTCGCCGTGCTGGACCGGCGACATCGTTCCGGGGTCGACGTTGATGTACGGGTCCAGCGTGAGGTTGGTGACGCGGATGCCGCGGGATTCCAGGATTGCGGCGAGGGACGCGGCGGCGATGCCCTTCCCAAGAGAGGAAACTACGCCGCCGGTTACGAAAACGTACTTGGTCATCTACCGGGCTCGGGCAATACCTGTAGGGAGAAGGCCGGGTTTGTAGTGCACGGCGTACGACCGGTGGCGTTGCCTCCATGGCTATGAACCATGGACCGCCATGGTACCCGGAATTGCCGCCGAGCGCCTTAGGGCTGCATCCTTTCTCCAACGCCGGCTCTGCCCCGGGCGAGGACTCCGGTGCCCAATGGCATCAGCCAACAACGAGCACCCTGCGCCATCGTCCACCGCCGGGGCGCGCGAGTAGAGCGCCGCAGTACAAGCGGCGCCACGCAAAAATATAATAGACCTCCGCGATACACGTGGAACATCAGTCCATCGCGAACAAAGCCCGCATGCTCCTCTCGCACAATTCTCACGCCTCTCAAGGAGGTCCTATGTATCGCCCATTAGCCTGCTCCATGCTCATGCTGTCAATCGCGTTGCTCTCCGGCTGTGAAGCCACAAAGAAGCAAATGACTAACATGGGAATCGCAACGCCGCAGCTCACGACGGATCTCGCCAAGAACCTCGGCGTGACGGAGGCACAGGCGACCGGCGGGGTCGGCGCGATGCTTCAGCAGGCCACCGAGAAGCTGAGTGCGGCCGATTTCGATACCGTGAGGAAATCCGTGCCCGGCATCGACCAGTACTTGCAGGCGTCGCAGCAATCACTCGGGGGTGCAAAGCTGTCCGATATCGGCGGGCTGCCGGGTGCGTTCAAAAAGCTGGGGCTCAAGCCGGAAATGGTTGCCCAGTTCAAGCCGTACGTGCTGGACTACGTGGGCAAGTACAGCCCCAGCGCGAGGAGTACACTCGCCGCCGCCCTGCCCTAGACGAACTCGCCGCGCCGATGAACCTTGGTCCGATGGTGCGCGCGCACGCGCCGCGCTACGTTGGGGCCCGCGTCCACCTAAGGAGAACGCCTCATGCGTACCGTCACCGTTGCCGTCGCAATCGCCACGAGCGTCACCTTCGTGCAATCCATGGCGCAAGAGAAGCCGAAGGCGGGCTCGGAGTCAGCCGTCGTCACTTCGCCGGGTAAAGGCGCGGCAGCGAGGCTCACGACGATCACGGCCTCCGTCGAGGCTGTCGACGCTGCGAACCGTACCGTCACCTTGAAGGGACCGCGCGGCAACGTACACACGCTGCCGATCGGACCGCAGGTCAAGAACTTCGACAAGATCAAGGTCGGCGATCGCGTCGCCGTGCGTTACTACGAGGCCCTCTCGCTCGAGCTCAAGAAAGGCGGCTCGGGCATCCGCGAGCGCAGCGAGCGCGAGGGAACCGCGCAGGCGAAGCCGGGCGAGCAGCCTGCGGCGGGAGCGGCGCGACAGGTCACCGCCGTCGCCGATGTGGTCGCGATCGACGCGAAGCGCCAGGTCGTTACCTTGCGCGGTCCGAAGCGTACCGTCGAGCTCAAGGTGCGTGACCCGAAGCAGCTTGAGCTCGTCAAAGTCGGCGACCAGGTTGAGGCGACCTACACCGAGGCGCTGGCAGTATCCGTCGAGCCGGCGCCGCCCGCCAAACAGAAACAGTAGGAGCTCAGTCGGCCTTGATTCCGGCCTTGCGAATCACCTCGCCCCAGCGCGGCGTGTCGCGGCGGATCACAGCGCCGAGTTCCTCGGGCGTCGTGCCGGTCGCGAGCAGCCCAAACCTCAGCATCTGCTCGCGGCCCTCCGGCGATCGGATCACGCGGTTGATCTCCGTGCTCATGCGCTCGACGATCGCCCGCGGCGTGCCGGCGGGCGCATGGATCGCGTTCCAGCCGGGGATGTCGAGCGCATAGCCGAGCTCCACGAAGGTCGGCACGTCCGGCAGGAGCGGCCAGCGCGTCGGTCCGGTGACCGCGAGCGCGACGAGCCGACCGGAAGCGATGTGCGGGCTGACGCTTCCAAGATCGTGGATGCCGGTGCTCGCGTGCCCGGCCATGATGTCCTGCACCGCAGGGCCCGCGCCCTTGTACGGCACGTGGGTCATCTCGATGCCGGCCGCGGCCTTCAACATCTCGCCATACACGTGCGAGGTCGACCCATTACCAAACGAGGCGAAGCTCATCTTTCGCGGGTTCGCCTTGGCGTATTCGACGAAGTCCTTCAGCGTCCGCACATTGAGTCCAGTCGGCACCACCATCGCTAGCACGGTGAGCCCGAGCTGTGTGACCGGCGTGAAGTCGCGCTGCGCGTCGTACGGCAGGTTGTCGGCGAGGTTCGGCGCGATCGAGAGATTCGACACATTGGTGTACACGAACGCATGGCCATCCGGTCCCGCCGCCTTGGCGGCCTGAAGACCGACCGCGCCCTGCGCGCCGGCGCGGTTCTCCACGATGATCGGCTGACCCAAAGTTGGAGCGAGCTTCTCGCCGAGCCAGCGCGACACCAGGTCGGTCTGGCCGCCGGGCGGATAAGGCGCGATCAAACGAATCGGTTTGGAGGGCCACGCCTGCGCGAGCGCGAGGACGGGCGCGAGGGCCAAAGCAGCAGCGATCAGCAGGCGGGACATCGCTGGCGGTATCTTACGCAAATGAAGCTCAAGCACTTAGCATGGACGCCATGAAAGCCGTCAAGATCCTCTGCCCAACCGGGCACCTGAGCTTTACCCCTCTTGAGCCCGACAGCTTCCACCGCGGCTGCGAGCTCGCCCCCGACTTCATCGCCGCCGACGCCGGCAGCTGCGACATGGGGCCGCGGCCTCTCGGCGCCGATCAGCACGTCAGCCTGGAAGCCTGGCAGCGCCAGGATCTTGAATACATGCTGCTCGCCTCGCGGCGGCTTGGCGTGCCGATGATCATCGGCTCGGCCTCGGACACGGGCACCGACCGCGGCGTCGACCAGTTCGTGGAGCTCATCACCGATATCGCGCGCGAGCACAGGCTGCCGCCGTTCAAGCTCGCAGCGATCTACTCGGAGGTGCCGGTGGCCGAGCTCAAGCGCCGGCTTGGCGCAGGTCGGCGCATCGAGGGCCTCGACGGCCGGCCCGACGCCGACGCAGCGACGCTCGAGCGCACCGACCGCGCCGTCGCCGTGATGAACGCCGAGCCGATGCGCAAGGCGCTGAAGAATGGCGCCGACGTCGTCATCGCCGGGCGCTCGAGCGACTGCGCGATCTTCGCCGCGCCGCTTCTCAACGCCGGGTTTTCACCGGCAATTTCCTACTACACCGGCAAGCTCATGGAATGCGCCTCGTTCTGCGCGGAGCCTTTCATGGGCAAGGAATCGATCATGGGCCGCGTGCAGGGCGAGTCGGTGGAGGTCACGGCGATGCACCCGGGACAGCGCTGCACTCCTGCTTCCATCGCAAGCCACGCGATGTATGAGCGCACCAATCCGCTGCGCGAATACGTCGCCGGCGGTTATGTCGACATGACCGACTGCCGCTACGAACAGGTCGATCCCAAGACCACGCGCGCGAGCGGCGCGCGCTTCGTCACCGATCCGGTGGTCAAGGTCAAGATCGAAGGCGCGGGCATGGTCGGCCAGCGCCGCCTTGCGATCGTCGGTATTCGCGACCCTTACACCATCGGCCTCATCGACAGGGCGATCGCGTGGGGCCGCACCAAGCTCGAAGAGCGCTTCGGTCCGGCCGGCGAGAGCTACCAGTGCTTCTTCCACGTCTACGGACGCGACGCCGTCATGGGTGCGCTCGAACCGTCGCCGCCCCGGCAGCCGCACGAGCTTTGCATCGTGGTGGAGGCGCTGCACCGCGACGCCAAGCGCGCCGAGGAAATCTGCGCGCTCGGCGCGCGCAATCTGTTCTACGCACGCCTGCCGGAGGTGAAGGGAACGGCGGGCGCGGCGGCGATGATGTCCGACGAGATCCTCATCGGCGAGCCCGGCTACGAGTGGACGCTGAACCACCTGATTCCGGTCGCCGACCCGCTCGAGCTCTTCCGCTTCCGCTACCACCGCGTCGACGCGAATGCCCGCGAGGAGGTGACGTCATGAGCGCAAGGCTGCGCGAGCTCGCTTCCACGATTCGCTCGAAGAACGCGGGCGTCGACCACATCACGTTCGACATCATCTTTCGCAGCCGCGAGAACTTCGAGCGCGTGCGCGACGCCGGCGTGATCACGCGCGAGACCATGGCCGCGCTCTACCGCGTCGAGCCCTCGCGCATCACGCACTTTGTCGTGTACGAGCCCGGCAACGCCATCAAGTTCACCATCCGGCGCTCACGCCCAAGCGGCAGCCCGGGCGAAACCGACGTGTTCGGCTCGCAGCAATACGCGCCGCTCTTCGACATCGCCGTGCCCTAGGGGGATCGCCATGCGCACCATCGGTTTGCTGTTTGCTTCGCTTCTGATCAGCAGCGCGCATGCGCAGGAGGCACCGGGTCTCATGCGCATCGTGGTGCCCTTCCCGCCCGGCGGGAGCAACGACGTGATTGCGCGTGCGATCGCGCCGGTGCTCGCCAAGCGCCTTGGCAACAC
>JAICPQ010000203.1 GCA_025929745.1 Burkholderiales bacterium
CATCGCGCGCGCCGCGGCCGCAGAATCCGCGCCAGGCCGCGTAAGGATGAGCACCGGGAGGTCGGACCAGGGCGGCTGGGCCTGCACGAGCGCGGCGAGCCGGCCGTTCGATGGCAGCGCTTCCTCGGCGACGAGCAGCGCCGCGGCACCGCGCGCGAGCTCACACGCCAGCGAATCAACATCGGCGCAGGCGAAGCACTCGACCGCGTCGCGCTGCAGCATCGTCTGCACCAGCGAAGAATCCTTGCCGACCGGTGCGAGTACCAGAACCCGGCGCTCGAGCCGCTCGAGCGGCGCTTCGTTCACGTCGAGATCTTCTTGGTCGGCACGCCGGTAAAGACGCCATGGTAGTCGCGCAGCGGCTCGCCGATGCTGAGGCGGCCGCCGCGGATGCTGAGCTCGCGGATGGTGCGCTCGTGCTCGCCGCCGCGCATCTTCACCACCGAGATCGCCTGGCGAACCTCGCCGTCGAGCTCGAAGTAGCGCAAGAGGACTACCGCGTCGGCGAGGTAGCTCGCGTCGACCGGGGCGTGCATCTGCGCGCCCATCAGGCCGTGCTGCGCGGCGACCAGCACGCTCGCCACGCCGCGCTGCCCGAGATAGGTCAGCACTTCGTGCAGCTGGATGATGAGGAACTTCTCGTCCGGCATCGCGTTGAGATACCCGTTCAGGCTGTCGATGACCACGATCCGGGCGTGCTGCATTTCCACTGCGCGGCGCACCTCGTGCACGAGCTCGCCCGGAGAAAACTCGGCCGGGTCGATCTGCTGCACAACGACGAGCCCGGCATCGACATGCTTGCGCAGCGCAATGCCAAGTCCGTCGAGGCGGCTGAAAAGGGTGTTGGCGCTTTCATCGAAGATGAAGAGCGCCGAGGCCTCGCCGCGTTCCGCGGCGGTGGCGCAGAAAAGCGCGGCGATGGTTGACTTGCCGGTGCCCGCGGCGCCCTGTACGAGCGTGCTCGTACCGCGCTCCAGGCCACCGCCGATGAGCCGGTCGAGCCCGGCGAGGCCGCTCGGCAGGCGATCGCGGCTCGATGTGCGCCGGTGCTCCGCGGCCACGAGGCGGGGGTACACCTCGAGTCCGCCCCGGCGGATCGCGTAATCGTGATAGCCGCCGCGGAAGTCGCGCCCGCGGTATTTCGTGACGGAGAGCCGGCGCCGCGGCGGGCCGAAGGCCGGCATGGTGTGCTCGAGCAGGAGCGCGCCATGCGCAATGCTCTGGACCTGCAAATCATGCTCGGCGGCGGTCAAGTCGTCGAGGAGAAGCACGGTGCAGCGCCGCCCCGCGAAGAACTGCTTGAGCGCCAGGATCTGGCGCCGGTAGCGCAGCGGGTTGCCGGCGAGGAGCCGCAGCTCGGAGAGCGAATCGAAGACAATGCGCGCGGGCTTGAGCTTCTCCACGTCATCGAGAATCTTCCGCGTCGTGTCCGACAGCTCGACCTCGGACGGATGGAATACCGTGTACTGCTCGCCGGGGGCGAGGCTTTCCTCAGAAGGCACGAGCTCGCGCACCGCAATGCCGTGGAGCGTCCAGCCGTGAGAGTCGGCCACGGCAGCGATCTCCTCCTGCGTCTCGGACAGCGTGACGTACAGGACCGGCTCGCCGCGCCGCACGCCTTCCATGAGGAACTGAAAGGCGAGGGTGGTCTTCCCCGAGCCGGGCATGCCTTCGAGGAGATAGAGTCGGTTGGGAGTGAGCCCCCCGCCGAGGATGTCGTCCAACCCGGCGGCCCCGGTGGCCGCGAGGGCCTTATTCTGGGCCATTAGTCGAGTCTAATGGCTACGCCGCCAGTCGGGCGCGGAGGAACGGCTCGACTTCGTGCGCGGGGCGCGCGGGAGCGAAGAGCTCGCCCTGACAGATGCGGCAGCCTGCTTCGGCCAGAAAGTCGCGCTGCGCCTTGGTCTCGACGCCCTTTGCGACCACGTCGAATTCAAGGCCGCGGGCGAGGGCGATGAGAGCGCGCGCGAGTGCCGCCCGCTCGCCTTCGCGCGGCACGCCTTCGATGAGCGTGCGGTCGATGCACACCGCGCTAGCGCGAAGGCGCTGCAGCATCGGCAGCGACGCGTAGCCAGTGCCGAAGTCGTCGATCGAGAGCTGCGCCCCGCTCGCCGTGATTTCGCTGAGCGCCTGGGTGATTGGCTCGGAGAGCTGGCGCACCGCGGTTTCGGGAATCTCGATGAGGAGCGACCCCGGTGGCAGGCCGCTCGCGCGGAGCGCCTCGCGTACCTGGCCGGCGAGGCCGCCGAAGCGGAGCTGCCGCACGGTCATGTTGACCACGATGGAGAACGGCAGGATGCCGGCGTCGAGCCAGCGCCGTCCCTGGATGCAGGCTTCCCTCAGGATCCAGCCGCCGAGCTGCACGAGGAGGCCGCTGTCGTCGGCGAGATGCAGGAACGCTTCCGGCGCGAGCACGCCCTGCTTCGGATGGCGCCAGCGCAAGAGCGCCTCGGCGCCGACCACTCGCCGGGTGGCGATATCGATGCGCGGCTGGTAGACGAGGAAGAGCTCGCCACGCTCGACCCCCGCGCGGAAATCTTCGGCGAGCTCGACCGCGGCCGCGGCCTCGTCGTTGAACACGCCGGAGAAGAACTGGAAGCCGTTCCGGCCGAGGTCCTTTGCCCGGTACATCGCGTGGTCGGCGAGGCGCATGAGGGTGTTCACGTCGTCGCCGTCCTGCGGCACGCACGCGATGCCGATGCTCGCGCCGGACGTGAGTTCGTGTCCGGCGATGTGAAACGGCCTGCCGAGTTCAAGAAGAAGCTTCTGCGCCACCGCCGCGGCCTCGCGCGGCTCGGCGATGTCCTGCAGGAGCACGCAGAACTCGTCACCGCCGATGCGCGCGATGAAGTCGTCGCCGCGCACCGAAGTGCGCAGGCGCGAGGCCATGACCTTCAGCAGGCTGTCGCCGACCTGGTGGCCGAGGCGGTCGTTCACATCCTTGAAGTTGTCCATGTCAAGGAAGAGGAACGCCATGGTCTTGTCGTGGCGCCGCGCATGCGCGACGGCCTCGCGCGCGCGGTCGGCGAACATGGCGCGGTTCGGCAGCCCGGTGAGTGTGTCGTGGTGCGCAAGGAATTCCAGGCGGCGCGCGTCGTCCTTCAGTTGCATCGCGGCCAGGCGCAGGTCTTCCTGCGCGCGCTTGAGCGCGGTGACGTCGTTACCGAGCATGTAGAAGCCCAGCACGTCGACGTCCGCGCCGATGTGCGGTACGCACGCGATCTGCAGCGTGCGGCGCTTGCCGCCTTCTGTCGTAATGAATTCGAATTCGACGCTGTCGCCGGCCAAGCAACGCTCGATGTCCGGACGCATGCGCGCGTAGGCCTCCTCGCCGAACACTTCCTCGACCGTGCGGCCCTCCATGCGCTCGTGCGCGATGCCGAACCAGTCGTCGTAGGTGCGGTTGGAGAACCGGTAGCGCTGCTCGCGGTCGACATAGGAGATGAGCGCCGGCACGTTGTCCGCGACCAGGCGCATGCGCTCCTCGCTCTCGCGCAACGCCGCTTCCGCCGCGCCCGCGCGCAGCACCGAGCGGCGCGTCATGATCACCGCCGCGGCGAGCAGCAGCGCGGCGCCCGCGACGAGCGTGTGGAGCATGAGCTCCCGTGGCAAGTCGCCTTCGCCCGCGAACCACGCCTGCGTCGCGAGCCAGATTTCCGTGCCAGCGGTGAAGATGAGCAGCGCCGCGCCGAAAACGACCAGCGCCGGCGCGAGTAGAGGCCGAGCCATCGCCGCAATCATGGGCTTGCACGCAATGCGCGCCTACCCTCGAATGCCCCGGATCTCTGTAGGTGAATCGGTGAAGATCGCGTCGCCGCTTTTCGACGCTGCCGTGTCCCCCACCTTATAATGCGCGCCCTATGACTTACGTCGTCACGGAAGACTGCATCAAGTGCAAGCACATGGACTGCGTCGAGGTTTGCCCCGTCGACTGCTTCTACGAGGGGGAAAACATGCTTGTCATCCATCCCGACGAGTGCATCGACTGCGGCGTGTGCGAGCCGGAATGTCCGCCGAAGGCGATCCTTCCGGATTCCGACGCAAAGGCCGAGCGCTGGCTAAAACTGAACGCCGAATTCTCGGTCAAATGGCCTAACATCACTCGCAAGGGAACGCCGCCGCCGGACGCGGACGCGTGGAAGGAAGTTCCTGGCAAATTCGAAAAGTACTTTTCTCCGGAACCCGGCAAAGGCGAATAGCGGCGTAACGGCATGAGATCGCTCTTGGCTCTTGCTTTGTTGACTCTCTTGACGGCGTGCGCGAGCACCGACGGAAGTAAGCTCGTCCCCGGCCAATCGACTGCGTCCGACGTCGAAGCGGCGATGGGCCGCCCCGCCGAGAAGCGCTCCGTGGCGGGCGGGGAAACGGTCTACTTCTATCCACACCTGCCGTGGGGCTATGCCACCTACGCGGCGCGCATCGGACCGGACGGGAAGCTGGTTGCGGTCGAGCAGCGGCTGACCGAGAAGAACATCGCGCTTCTGAAACCCGGCGCCACGCGCGCTCAGGAAGTGCGCGACCTGCTCGGCCCGCCGTTCGAGCCGATGAAGCAGGCGTTATCCGGGAACGAGATCTGGACCTATCCCATGCGCATCGCCGGGAATCCGACGCCGAAATGGTTCCTCGCTCATGTCTCGCCCGACGGCGTGCTCGTCGAGAGCTACTTGATCGACGATCCGAACTACAACCGACACGGCGTGCTTAGCCGTCCCTGAGCCGCTCGCGCAGCTCGGTCTTCAGCACCTTGCCATAGTTGTTCTTGGGCAGCGCGTCCACGAAGCGGTATTCGCGCGGCCGCTTGAAGCGAGCGATGTTTTCCAGGCACAGGTTCTCTAGCTCGGCCGGCGCCACGGGTGTTCGTCCTACGACGAACGCGACGACTTCTTCGCCCCATTCGGGATGCGGCCGACCGACGACCGAGCACTCGGCGACCGCGGGGTGGCGCAAGAGCACCTCCTCGATCTCGCGCGGATAAATGTTGGCGCCGCCCGAAATGATCATGTCCTTCGAGCGGTCTTTGATGGTGAGGAAGCC
>JAICPQ010000031.1 GCA_025929745.1 Burkholderiales bacterium
CTTCGAGCCCTTCTCGCAGGGCAATACCCTGCTCGGCTACGGCATGAGCCTGGCCTCCGCCGCAGGCGTGGCACCGATGCAGGCAAAGCGCGCGGTCGCGGTCATGGGCGACGGCGGCTTCTGGCATAACGGGCTGCTCTCCGGCGTAGCGTCGAACCTGATGAACAAGGGCGACGGCGTGCTCTTCATCATGAAGAACGGCTACGCCTCCGCGACCGGGACGCAGGAGCTCATCTCCTCGCCGCCGGAGGAAGCGCGCCGGGAAGCGCTCGGTCAGAGCGCCGCGGATGCCGATCGCACCATCGAGAACACGCTGACCGGCCTCGGCGTGAAGTGGCTGCGCACGGTGAATAACTACGACGTGGCCGCGATGACGAAGACGTATCGCGAGGCCATGACGACGCCTGACAAGGGCCTCAAGGTGATCGTCGCGGAAGGCGAGTGCCAGCTCGAGCGGCAACGCCGGCTGAAACCTGTTGTCGCCGAGCGCATCCAGAGGAAAGAAAGAAACGTGAAAGTGAAATACGGCGTGGACGAGGACACGTGCACCGGCGACCACTCGTGTATCCGGCTCTCAGGCTGCCCGACGCTGACGATCAAGGACAATCCGGATCCGCTGCGCCGTGACCCGGTCGCGACGGTGATCGACGGATGCGTGGGCTGCGGCCTGTGCGGCGAGAACGCGCATGCCGCGGTGCTGTGTCCTTCGTTCTATCGCGCCGAAGTCATCCAGAACCCCACCGCGTGGGACAAGCTCCTCCATCGCATCGCATGAGCCTGCCCGAGCGTCCGATCACGATCCTCATCGCCGCGCTGGGCGGCGAAGGCGGCGGCGTCATGGCCGACTGGCTCATGGAGGCGGCGACGCAGAGCGGCTTCCCGGCGCAGGCCACCTCCATCCCCGGCGTCGCGCAGCGCACCGGCGCGACCACCTATTACCTCGAGATCTACCCGGCGCAGCGCGAAGTGCTCGGCGGCCGGGAGCCGGTGCTTTCGCTAACACCGAGTCCCGGCAACGTCGACGTCATGGTCGCTTCGGAGCTCATCGAGGCCGGGCGCGCCATGCTGAACGGCTACGTGAGCCCAGAGCGCACCACACTCATCGCTTCCACGCATCGTATCTACGCCACGGTAGAGAAGATGCAGATGGCCGACGGCCGGTTCGAGTCCGCGCGCGTCCTCGAGGCGGCGCGCGAGCTTGCCAAGCGGCCGGTACTTTTCGACATGCGCAAGCTCGCCCAGGAAAGCGGCACGGTGATCAACGCCGTGCTCTTTGGAGCGATGGCCGGGAGCGGGGTGCTGCCGCTCACGCGCGAGGCGTGCGAACAAGCGATCCGTCATGGCGGCCGCGGCGCCGAGGCGAGCCTGCGCGGTTTCGCCGCCGGCTACGACATCGCCGGCGGCACGCTGGCCGCGCGCGCGGGAGCGGCGCCGCCCAAGCGCGCGCGCGAGCTCGACGAAGTCCTGGCTCTCTCGGTCGAGCGGCTGCGCGATTACCAGGGTGAGCCCTATGTCGAGCTCTACCGCCGGCGCCTCGAGCCTTTCTTGCAAAGAGACGAAAAACTGGCGGCCGAGGTGGCGCGCGAGCTCGCGCTCTGGATGACGTACGAGGACATCATCCGCGTCGCCGATCTGAAGACGCGCCGCTCGCGCTTCGAGCGCGTCCGCAAGGAGGTCGGCGCGAAGCCCGGCGAGCCGGTCGTGGTGATCGACTATCTCAAGCCTGGCGTGGAGGAGTTCGCCTCCGTGCTGCCCCACTTTCTCGGCAAGCGCCTTGTCGGCTGGGCCGAGCGCCGCGGCAAGCTCGACGCGTACAACGTCGGCATGCACATCCGCACCTCCAGCATTTTCGGCTACGCGCTCGTGCGCAGCCTCGCCTGGTTGCGGCCGCTGCGCCCGGCCAGCTATCGCTACAAGGAAGAACAGCGTTTGATGGAGCGGTGGCTCGGCCTGGTGCGCGAGGCGGCTGCGCGAGACGTCGCGCTCGCGCGCGAAATCGCCGAGTGCGCGCGCCTGATCAAGGGATACGGCGAGACCCACCGGCGGGGGAGGACCAACTTTCTCGCCATCCTTGACGCACTCGTCGAGAATCCGCCGACCGCGGATGCGCGCGAGCAGGCGGCCGCGATCCGCAAGGCGCGCGAAGCCGCGCTCGCCGACCCGGAAGGCCAGGCGCTCGGCAGAGAGCTCGGCAAGCCCGTTATCTGGATGAAGCCCGTAAAATCGACCCATGGCTAGCGTTCCCAAACCCAATATCAGTGCCGAGCGGCAGGCGCTTTATGGCCGCATGGACAAGCACAACCTCGCGCCGCTCTGGGAGGTGCTGCACGACCTCATCCCCAACGAGCCCGTGACCCCCTGCAAGCCCGCGCTTTGGAAATACCGCGACGCGCGTCCTTACTTGATGGAAGCGGGCAAGCTGATCACCGCCAAGGAGGCCATCCGCCGCGTGCTCGTGCTTGAGAACCCCGGCATGCGCGGCGAGTCTTGCATCACGCAGAGCCTGTACGCCGGGTTGCAGCTCATCCTTCCCGGCGAGATCGCGCCGAGCCACCGCCATTCGCAGTCGGCGCTGCGATTCATCGTCGAGGGATCGGGCGCGTACACGGCGGTCGACGGCGAGCGCACCACCATGCGACCGGGCGACTTCATCATCACGCCCTCCTGGACCTGGCACGACCATGGCAATCCCGGCAACGACCCGGTGGTTTGGATGGATGGGCTCGACATCCGCATCGTGCAGACCTTCGCCGCGCAGTTCCACGAGGTGTTCGCGGAGGAAGTGCAGCCATTGTCGCGCAGCGAAGGCGCCTCGGTCGCGCGCTACGGCCAGGGCCTCATGCCGCTCGGTGCGCCCGCACCGTTCGGCAAGACCTCGCCGATCTTTAACTATCCCTATGAGAAGAGCCGAGAGTCCCTTGCGAAGCTATCGCGCGACGAAGCCCCCGACGCATGCCAGGGCTGGAAGATGGAGTTCATCAATCCGCTCACCGGCGGGCACGCGATGCCCACCATAGCGAGCTTCATCCAGCTCGTGCCGAGCGGCTTCAGGAGCGCGCCCTACCGGTGCACGGACGGTACGGTTTACGCCGTGGTAGAGGGGACCGGCACGGCGCGCATCGGTGCGGAGCGCTTCGACTTCGAGCCGCGCGACACCTTCGTGGTGCCTTCCTGGTATCCGCTCGTGCTCGAGACGCGCAGCGAAACGGTGCTCTTCTCCTTCTCCGACCGGCCCGGGCAGGAAGCGATGGGGCTGTGGCGCGAAAAACGAGGATGAGCGCGCCGGACAAGGCCTTCCTCAGCCGAGAGTACAACAATCGAGAGCTGGTCCCGGAGCACGCGGGATTCTTTGCGCGTTGGGACGAGCTTTCGGCGCGCGCGCGCAGCCGGATGACGTGCTACCTCGATCGGCGCTACGGCGACGCGCCCGGCGAGACCATCGACATCTTTCCGGCGCGCAAGGGCGACGGCACCTGCCTGATGTTCATCCACGGCGGCTACTGGCGCGCGCTCGACAAGAAAGACTTTTCCTTCCTCGCTCCGGCGTGGGTCGACGCGGGCGTCTCGCTCGCCGTCGTGAACTACGATCTCTGCCCGCGCGTGAGCGTGGACGAGATCGTGCGCCAGATGCTGCGCGCAAGCCGCTGGCTGTGGCAGAACGCCGAGGAGTACGGCATGGACCAGGATCGGCTTTACGTCGGCGGCCATTCGGCGGGCGGCCACCTCACCGCGATGCTCATGGCGGCGCTCTGGCCGGTGTTCGACCGGTCGCTGCCGAAGGATCTCTGGAAGGGCGGGCTCGCCATCAGCGGGATTTACGACCTGCGCCCGCTCGTGGAGGTCGACTGGCTGAACGCAGACCTGCGGCTCGATGCGGAAAGCGCGCTGCGCCTCTCGCCCGCGTTTCTTCCACCCGCGACGCGCGCGCCCGTGATGACGTGCGTTGGCGGCGACGAGTCGAGCGAATTCAGGCGTCAGAATGCGCTCCTCGGCAGCAGCCGCTGGCGCTCGGTGTTCGCCGGCGACATCGCCATGCCGGGCAAGAACCATTTCTCGGTGATGGACGGGCTCGCCGAGCAGAAGAGCGCGCTCTTCGAGGGCGCGCGACGCCTCATGAAGCTCGACAAATGATTGAATACCGCTCGAGCGCGCGCTACATCGACAGCGCGCACAGCGCGGTGCAGCGTTTCTCCAAGGAGCACGCGCGCGGTGGCACGGAAAAAGAGCGCGCAGTGGCGCTGTACTACGCGGTGCGCGACCAGGTGCGGTACAACCCGTTCCTCGATTTCTCCCGTCCGGAGGTGTTCCGAGCATCCAGCGTCCTCGAGTCCGGGCAGGGCTTCTGCATCGGCAAGGCGGCGCTGCTCGCGGCGAGCGCCCGCGCCGCCGGCATTGCCGCGCGCGTCGGCTTCGCCGACGTCAAGAACCACCTGACGACACCCCGGCTCGCCGAGACCATGGGTAGCGATCTTTTCGTCTACCACGGTTATACCGAGATGCACATCGATGGCCGGTGGGTAAAGGCAACGCCGGCGTTCAACCTGGAGCTCTGCAAGCGCTTTCGCGTAAAGCCGCTGGAATTCGACGGACGCGGGGATTCGATCTTCCATCCGTTCGACGAGGACGAGCGCCGCCACATGGAATACCTCCGCGACCGGGGCGTCTACGCCGACGTGCCGGTCGATGAGATCCAGCGCGCGTTCCGCGAGGCCTATCCGAAGTTCTACGCGCTCGGCGCCGACGCCGCGAAGGAAATCTTCGGCTGAGGAAGCTTCTCGAAGAGAGCTTCCGCGCCGCGGTCGCCGCGGCGGACCCGCTCGAGATCCTTGGGCCGCATCTGCCGCCGCCGCCCCGCGGCCGCACCTTCGTCGCCGCTGCGGGCAAGGCGGCCGCTTCGATGGCGCTCGCCGTGGAGCGCCACTGGCCGGCGGCGGCTCCGCTCGATGGCATCGCCGTCACGCGCTATCGGCACGGCCTGCCCACCCAGCGCATTCGCGTAGTCGAGGCAGGTCACCCGGTGCCGGACGAAGCCGGCGAGCGTGCGGCACGCGAGATGCTCTCGCGCGTTGGCGAGCTCGGCCCGGATGACCTCCTGCTCGCTCTCCTTTCGGGCGGCGGGTCGAGTCTGCTTTCCCTGCCCGCGCCCGGCGTCACCATGGCCGAGCTGAAAGGGCTCACGAACGAGCTTTTGCGCAGCGGCGCCGAAATCCGCGAGATGAACACTGTGCGCAAGCACGTGTCGGCCATCGCGGGCGGGCGGCTCGCCGCGGCGTCACGCGCGCCGGTGCTCGCGCTCATCATTTCAGACGTGGTCGGCGACGATCCCACGCACATCGCGTCCGGACCGTGCGCGAGCGATCCCACCACGATCGCCGATGCCCGCGCGATCCTCGCGAAGTACCGGATTTCCTACCAGGGTGCGTTTTCCGAAAGCCCGAAGTCGCTCGACGCCGAAAACAAGGTCATCGCTACCGCCTATCGCTCGCTCGAAGCTGCGGCCGATTGCTTTCGCGCGCAGGGAATCCGCCCCGAGATCCTCGGCGACACCATCACCGGGGAGGCGCGCGACGTGGCGCTCGACATGGCGCGGCTCGCGCGCCGCACGCAGGGACCGGCAGCGCTGATCTCAGGCGGCGAATGCACCGTGACGATCCGCGGCGACGGCGGTCGCGGCGGACGCTGCTCGGAATTCCTGCTCGCGCTCGGCATTGAAAGCGGCGGATTATGGGCCATCGCCGCCGATACCGACGGCATAGACGGCAGCGAAAACAACGCCGGCGCCGTCCTCACGCCGGACAGCATGAGGAAAAACCTGGATGCGCGCGCGTATCTCGACCGGCACGACAGCTACAGCTTCTTTCGCGAGCTGGGCGACCTGGTGATTACCGGGCCGACGCGCACCAACGTCAACGATTACCGCGCGATCCTCGTCACTCCAGCCTGATGTTGGCCTGGCGCACCACTTCGGCCCATTTGCGCAGCTCGGCCTTGACGACGCGGTCGAGCACCTCGGGCGTGGAACCGACGGTGTCGCCGCCCTGCTCGAGCAGCTTCTGCTTCACATCCGGCAGCGCGATGGTTCGCGCGATTTCCTTCTGCATGCGCGCGATGATGGCGCCCGGCGTCTTCGCCGGCGCGAAGAGTGCGTACCACGAGTCGACCTCGTAGTCCGGAATCTTCAGCGCCTCGGCGACCGTCGGCACCTCGGGTGCCCCGGGATTGCGCTTCAGCGTAGTGACCGCGAGGGCGCGCAGCTTGCCCGCGCGCACGTGAGACATCGCGGCTGGCATAGTGACCATGAGCACCCAGACCTGACCGCCCAGCGTGTCGGCCACCGCCGGCCCGCCGCCCTTGTACGGCACGTGCACGATATCGATACCGGTACGTAGCTTGAGCAGCTCCCCCGCAATGTGCGACGGGGTACCGTTACCGACCGATGCGTAATGCAGCTTGCCCGGATGCGCCTTCGCCGTGGCGATGACGTCGCTCATGGTGTGAATCGGCGAGCCGGGATAAGCCGCGATGAGCTGCGGCACGCTCACGATGAGCGTGACCGGCGCGAAGTCGCGCTCGGTATCGAAGCTGAGCTTGTACAGCACCGGGTTGATCGTGTGCGACGAGAGGGTGAAGAGGAACGTGTATCCGTCGGGCGCGGCCTTTGCCGCCTCGGCGGTGCCCACGGCGCCGCCCGCGCCGCCACGGTTCTCGATGATGATTTGTTGGCCAAGCGCCTCGGAGAGCCGGCTCTGCACGATGCGCGCGATGACGTCCGTGCCGCCGCCCGGCGGATACGGCACGATGAAGCGCACCGGCTTGGTCGGCCAATCCTGGGCCCGGACCGTGGCGGTAAATGCCAGCGTTGCGACCAGAATCAGAAGCTTTTTCATGACATCTCCTATGCCTTGGCGGCCAGCAGGTCGAACTCCGCGCTCAGCGCCGAGAGCACGGAGTCGTGCTCGGACTCGATCTTCGCCAGGATGGTGCGCGCCGCTTCCGAATCGGCGCGGCGCGCGGACGCCTCGATATCTTCGCAATAACGGGTGAGCACTTTCGCGCCGACATTGGCGCTGCTCGACTTGAGCGAATGAGCCGAGCGCGCGATCTCCGGCGCGTCGCTGGCGCGCGCCGCCTGGCGCAGCTTGTGCAGGATCTTCGGCGATTCCGTGAGGTAGAGATTGATTACGCGCGTAAGAAGCTCGGGCTTGCCGTTGGTGAGGACCTTGCCCAGCTGCTGAAGCACGTTGCGGTCGAGGACGCCCGCCGCCGCAGCCGCAGGCGCGGGCGAGGATTTTGCCGGCGCCATCTTCCCTTCCGGGCGACGGATCCAGCGGTCGAGCGTGTCCTGCAGTGTCTGCATGCTGAACGGCTTGCTCAGGTGGTCGTCCATGCCGGCATTCAGGCATTCCTCGCGGTCGTGCGCCATGGCGTTCGCCGTGAGCGCGACGATCGGCACGCGCTTGCCGGAACCCGCGGCCCGCTCGAGCTCGCGAATCTCCCGCGTGGCCTCAAAGCCGTCCATCTCCGGCATGTGGCAGTCCATAAGAATGAGGTCGAAGGCGCCATGCGCATACGCGTCGAGCGCCTCGCGGCCGTTGTTGACCACGGTGACGTTGTATCCCTGGATCTGCAGGATGCCGAGCGCCACTTGCTGGTTGATGAGGTTGTCCTCGACGAGCAGGACGCTGCCGCGCAGGTTGGCTGGCGCGATGTTGACAGGCTCGGGCGCGGAGGGCACCGCGACGGTCTCCTGGGCCTGGCCGGCCATGACGTTCACCAGGCATTCGTAGAGGACCGTCTGGCGCACCGGCTTGGAGAGGCAGGCGTCGATACCGGCCTCGCGCGCATTGCGCACGTCGACCTGGCGGCGCGTGAGCATCACTACGCGGACGTTGCTGAGGTCGGCGCGCGCTCGGATCTTGCGTGCAAAGTCGAGCGAATCGAGGCCGGGCAGCCCGAGGTCGATGATGACGATGTCGTACGGCGCACCCTGCGCGCCGGCTTCGCTGAGAAGCTGAAGCGCCTGGTCGGGTGTCGCGGCGACGCGGTTCGTCATCCCCCAGTTGCTCATTTGAGCGTGCAGGATCCCGCGGTGCACGGCGGTCGACTCGACGATCAGGGCACGCACGCCGGTCAGCATGCCCATCGGCGTGCTGCGCGGCTCGGCCACGGTGGCTTCTTGCTTCTCGAAGGTTGCCGTGAAGGAGAACGTGGAGCCTGCGCCCAGGGCAGAGTCCACGTGGATGCTGCCGCCCATCATCTCGACGAGCTGCTTGCTGATGGCGAGTCCCAGCCCCGAGCCGCCGTGCTTGCGCGTGGTGGAGCCGTCGGCCTGCGAAAACTCATCGAAGATGCGCGACTGCGCTTCCGCGCTGATACCCACGCCGGTGTCCGTGACCTCGAAGCGCAGGGTCACCTTATTCGCCGCCTCGCCGACGCTCGAGGCGCGAATCACGACGGAGCCCTGCTCGGTGAACTTGATTGCGTTGCCGACCAAGTTGGTGAGGATCTGACCCACGCGCAGCGGATCGCCCTTGACGGTGGTGACCAGGTTCGCCGGAATACTGCACGCGAGCTCGAGTCCCTTGCTGTGCGCACGCTCGGCGAGGAGCTCGACCACATCCTCCACCGTGCGCCGCAGATCCATGTCGACGTTTTCGAGCTCGAGCTTTCCAGCCTCGATCTTGGAGAAGTCAAGAAGGTCGTTGATGATGCCGAGCAGGTTCTGGCCGGAACGCTGCACCGTCTCCGCGTACTTGCGCTGGGTCGGCGAAAGGCCGGTCTCGAGGAGAAGCTCGGTCATGCCGAGGACGCCGTTCATCGGCGTGCGGATCTCGTGGCTCATGCGCGCGAGGAACGAGCTTTTCGCGTGGTTCGCCGCCTCGGCGGCTTCGCGAGCGAGGCGCAGCGCTTCGGCGCTGCGCTTGTGCTGCGTGACATCGCGCGCCACGGCAATGCTGCCGATGCATTTGTTCTCGTCGTCGAGAAGCGGCGCGACCGAGATTTGGATGTCGAGCGCGGTGCCAGAGCGCGTGAGCGCGCGCGTGTCGTAGGAGAATTTTTCGCCCGTCATGAGGCGGCGCATGCGCGCTTCTTCGTCCTCGAGCGTCGACTGGCTCACGTCGAGCGCGCGCCCGACGGCCTCGGCCGGCGAATAGCCGAACATCGCCGCAGCGCCCGAGTTCCAGCTCGTCACGGTGCCCGACAGGTCCTTGGTCCAGATCGCCTCGCTCGACTGCTCGACGATCGTGGCGAGAAGCTTGTTCTTCGATTCGCTCTTGCCGAGAGAGGCGATCAGGCTCTCGATGTTGTTCGCCATGTTGTTGAACGCCTCGGCGGCTGAGCTCACCTCCGGCGCGCCTTCCGGTTCGATGCGCACCGCGTAATCGCCCTGGCTGAAGCGGTTCGCGCCCTCTGCCAGCATGCGCAGCGTGCCGAGGTTCCCGCGGAAGATGAGCCAGATGAACTGCAGCATGAGAAACAGGGTTACCGCGACGATCTGCAGCTGCTTCACGAACTGCTGCCACAGCCGGTTGTACGCCTTCGTCGTGGTCATGCTGCCACTCAGCTTTCCGTAGCCCACTCCTCCGAGCATCACGTCGACGTTGTCTTCCGCATGCTCGATCGCAGCGATGCTGGTGAACCAGGCGGGTGCGCCGAGCGAATCGGGCTTGTCGCGCGCGGTGAGCTTGCGGCCGTCCTTGTCGGTCCAGACAAAGCCGTCCACCTCGCCTTTTTTCACCTGGTTGTTGAGCAGCTGGCTGATCACCGCGTACTCGCCGAGAATCGCCTGATCGGCGACGAGCGGGGCCATGAAGGTGAGCGTCTCGTTGAGCTCCCGCTTCAGGCGCGCCGAATGCTCGGCCGCCCCTTCGGCCATGAGCAGGTAGGCCTGCACCCCGCCGCCGGCGACGATCGCGGTGCCCACCGCGAGCATCAGGCGCGAGACGAGTCCCCAGTCCTTCCAGAAGCGCAAGCCGCGCATTTTGGCGTTCATGATGGGGCCCTCCCGAGCGCCAATTACTTGACCTTGGTGGTCCGGTAGAACCGACGGTAATTATCGTAATCGCGGTCTTCCACCGCGACAAACCCGAGGTCGCCCGTGCTCTTCAGGAGCTCGGCGCCGGCCTCCAGGACCTTGCGGCCCTCGGCGTCCGAGACCATGCCGACGAGCGCGTCGCGCACCGCCACCACGATGTTATTCGGCACATTCGGGCTCGCCATGATGCAGAGGTCGCCATAGAGCTCGGACGTCCAGAGCGCACGATACTTGAAGGCTTCACGCCGTCCATAGCGCGCCATGACGGAGCTGTTGACCCCCGCGGCGGCGATCTTGTTGACGCGCAGCTGCGCAAATGAGGCTTCCTGGTTGCCCGTGAACACCACGTTCACCTTGACGTTGGCGCGCAGCAGCGCGTCGTAGGGCAGCCAATAGCCGGTAAAGCCGTCCGGGGTCACGAAACCCACGTCCTTTCCACTCAAATCTTGCAGCGTCTGGATTGGCGAGTCCTCCGGCACTACGATCTGCGACCGAATGCCGGGGCCGGCGGGACGCACGAACGCCTTCCAGCCAAGGCGGTCACGCTCCGGGGTAAAGAAATGGTTGGTGTACTGAAAGTCGTAGCCGCCCTTCTCGGCGATCGCGTTGCCTTCCTGGGCAGTCTTCGCAAGCTTGAGCTCGAGCGGCACGCCGCTCCTCTTGCTGACGTGCGTGAGGATCGGATTCCAGTATTGCGCGGTGAGCGCCACGCTGCGCTGGTTCAGCACGTAGAAGGTGAAGGTCTTCTGCGGCTGGGCCGCTGCGACCGATGCAATCACGGCGGCGGCGATCAGCGCCGCACTCTTCAGCGCCCACTTCATCGTCTGCTTCTCCTCCTCAGGCCGCTACTTTAAGAAAAAGAATTGCGCCGCTCAGAACCAGCAACGCCCCTACGACGCGCAGCATGCCAGCGCTCGTCATGTCCAGGTGCACCTTGTTTCCGCTGTAGAGCCCGACGGCCATGGGGATCAGGCCCAGGCCGTAGGCGATCTGTAACTTCGGGTCAAACAGCAGGCCGGCGAAGAGGAACAGTCCCAGCCTGAATCCGCCGTCGATGGCGATCAGCCACGAAAACGTGGCGCGCACCGCGCCCTTGTCCAGCAAGCGGCGCGTGAGATACATGATGTAAGGAGGCGAGCCCGCCCCGAAGAGCGCTCCGGCGGCCCCGCCGCTCAATCCAGCCGGCACGGCCCACGCCTGCGAGAGCTGCGCGGTCGGCTGGAGGCCGAAAATGTTGCGAAAACCGAAGAACATGGTGAACGCGCCGAGCGTGAGCAGCACCGGCGTGGTGGGCAGCGTAACGAGCGCGTACGCGCCGACGCACGCTCCCAGCATGCCGAACGGCAACAGAACCTTGATTTCCTGCCAGTTGGCTTTCTTGGTATTCGCCCCGCCGAGCACGAGCGAGGCGGTAAAGTCCAGCGCGAGAACCAGCGGCACGGCGAACTGGAGCGGCTGCGAAAGCGCGAGCAGCGGCACCGAGATGAGCGCGGAGCCGAAGCCCGTAATTCCGCGTATGAAGTACGCGCTCATCAGAATGCAAAGCACGAGCACCATGTCAGCCACTGCTGCTCCCTATATGCCCGCTAGTATTCGCCGCGGGTTACGCTACGAGCGGACCTTAACGTCGTCTTGCAAATATGCCCGGTATGTGTTTGTATAATATCGCGATTCTTACACTCTCGCCGGCCATAAAGGAGTGAATTAATGCCAGCCGGATCGAAACTCGAAGTCGCACCGCTCGGCGCTTTGGGCGCCGAGATCAAGGCCGTCGATCTCGCCCGTGTTTCGGTGGCCGAGGTCGAGGCCATCAAGAGTGCCTGGTACCGACACGATGTGGTGGTTTTCCGCAATCAGCGGCTAACCGATGACGACCTCCTTGCCTTCTCCAGGCACTTTGGCACGCTGGACCCGCCGCCTAATCAGGGCGCCGGGCGCAAGTCGCCGCCGGGGTACCCAGACATCTACGTCGTCTCCAACGTGCGCGACGAGCGCGGCGAACCCATCGGTGCGCTTGGCGACGGCGAGGCGCTATGGCACACCGACATGAGCTATGCAGCGCACCCGCCGGATGCTTCGATGCTGTACGCGCTGGAAATTCCCGCGCACGGCGGGGATACCTCCTTCTGCAGCATGAAAGCCGCTTTGACGCGGATGCCGAAGTCGCTGGTCGAGCGTCTGCGCGGACTCGATATCAAGCACGACGGAACCTACGACTCCGGCGGCTACGTGCGCAAGGGACTGACCGCATCCGACGATCCGCGTACCTCGGTCGGCACGCCCCACCCGGCGATCATCGAGCATCCGGTTTCGGGCAAGCCCGCGCTCTACCTGGGACGACGACGCAACGCCTACGTCATGGGCCTCGACCTCGCCGAATCAGAGCGGCTCCTCGACCAGATCTGGTCTTACGTGGAAACGGCGGTTTACCGTCATCGCTGGGCGGTCGGCGATCTTGTCCTCTGGGATAACCGCACGACCATGCATCGCCGCGATGCTTTTGATCCGAATGCGCGGCGCATCATGCACCGCACTCAGATCAAGGGCTCAAGCGCCCCTAAGCGCGCTTCAATGCTTCTAGCGACCGCGCAATGAGCTCGGCGCCCTCGTCCAACTTGCGCTGTGCGGCGATGAAATCGCCGGCTTTGGCAGCGCTCTCGATCTCCCCGAAAAGATCTCCGAGCGCGAGCGCGCCGAGCTGACGGCAGGTGCCTTTCAGGGTATGCGCGGCGCGCACCGCCGCCTTATCATCGCCGCGCGCGACACTATCGGCGAACGCGGCCGGGAAGTCGGCCACGCTTTCCTCGAGCTTGGCGACGAAACCGCTCAAGAGATCGGTGCGCCCGGTCGCGCGCTCCACCTGGCGGATTTCCTCCACGAGCTGCCGATCAATCAGCACGGCGACCATGGTAGGCGCAAACCGCTTTAGCGCGTAGTACGCGTCAACCCGGCGTCGATGACGAGAACATGGCCGGTGACCCAGCGCGCTTCGTCACTGGCGAGGTACACCGCACCCCAGCCGACGTCCCAGCCCGTTCCTTCCACGCCGAGCGGCGACGCGCGCCGGCGCCGCTCGCGCGCCTCAGCCCCGAGGCGCTCGACCATCGGCGTCCACACCTGTCCCGGGGCGATGGCGTTCACGCGGATGCGCTTCGGCCCGAGCTGCACCGCAACGCTGGTCACGAAGCCGATCACGCCCGCCTTCGCGGCCGCATAGGCCGTGCGCCCATGTCCCACCATCCCGGCGATGGACGAGATGCAGGTGATCGCGCCGCCGCCGCGCTGCTCCATGGCCGGCACGGCGGCCTGGGTCGTGAGCAGCATGGTCTTGAGGTCAATCGCCATGACGCGGTCCCACTCCTCCTCGGTTGTCTCCATGAGATCAAGGCGCGATTCGACGCCGACGTTGTTGTGCAGGATGTCCAGGCCTCCCAAGCGCGCGAGCGCTTCCCCGACCATTGCCCTGCAGTCGACCGCGCGCGCGACGTCGGCGGCGAACGCCAGCGCCGTGTTTCCCTCAGCGTGGATCAGGTTCGCGGTTTCCTCGGCACGCGCGAGCTCCGCGTCGACGCAAAGCACTCTCGCGCCTTCGCGCGCGAAGAGAATCGCCGTAGCCTTCCCGTTACCAAGCCCTGGCCCGCGCGAGCCCGCGCCCGCGACGATGGCCACCTTGTCCTTCAGTCGTCCTGCCATAGTGTCTCCTAACCGCCCAGCCAATCGGCGATGTGCGCACGGTGGCAGTCGTCGGGATTGCTTTCAGCGTAGATAACAGACATGCCTCGTGCAGCTTGCAGGAAAGGACCTCGCGCGCACGTCGACGAGCGTGCGCACATCGCTGCCTTCAGAATCGCATTCGAGCTCGACGGCGCGGCGAGCGCCGTGACCGACAGTGAAGATCAGGCGGCCTTGGCCGCTTTCTTCTCTTCTGTCTTCGTTTCTTTTTTCTTCTTGTCGTCGTCGCCTTTCGGCGCCGGCGCTTCGTCCGGCCGGTCCATCAGCACGACGAGGGCCATGGGCGCGTTGTCGCCGTTACGGAAGCCGATCTTGAGGATGCGCAGGTAACCACCGTTGCGCTTGGCGTAGCGCGGGCCGAGGTCGTCGAACAGCTTTTCGACGATGCCGCGGTCGCGCAGCCGGTCGAAGGCGAGACGTCGATTCGCGAGCGAAGGCTTCTTGCCGAGTGTGATCATCGGCTCCACCACGCGGCGCAGCTCCTTTGCCTTGGGTAGCGTGGTGCGAATTTCCTCGTGGCGCAGCAGCGATACGGTCATGTTGCGCAGCATCGCGAGCCGGTGGCTCGAGGTGCGGTTCAGCTTCCTGAGACCGTGGCCGTGGCGCATCAGACGCGGTGCTCCAGACCCGCGGGCGGCCAGTTCTCGAGCTTCATGCCGAGCGTGAGGCCGCGCGAGGCGAGCACTTCCTTGATCTCGTTGAGCGACTTGC
>JAICPQ010000084.1 GCA_025929745.1 Burkholderiales bacterium
CTCGACGAGGTCGCGCACCAACGTCCAGCGCCGCGGAAAATCGACCGCCCGATAAAGGCGGTTGCCGGTGACGAGATAGCGTGCCCCGCCCTCTTCCACGACGAACGGATAAGCGCCTTCCATGAGGAATACGGTTTTCTCGCGTTCGAGGACGGCGATGCGCCCGTCGCGCTCGTAGAACACGTGGCCCTCGTAGAGGTAGGGCATTCGCCCCTTCACCGGCAGGCGCGTGAAGCCCTTGAGCGTCGGCGCCACCGGCCCGCTCGCGCGGCGCAGCGCCATGTACTGGTCCTCCGCGTCACGCAGTATCGAAATCAGGGCGCGACCTTGATTCTTGAGAAGCACCGTCACCGCTCGGGCGGTGGAAATCGTAGTCTGTCCCTGGCTATCGGGGGTGGCCTTGCATTGCTCGAGCCAGCCAAGACCGTAGCGCTGCGCGTCGCGCAGGCCGCGCACCGGGAGCTCGGCCGCCTTGCCGAGGACCTGCGCGCGGTTCGCGGCGATGGAAAGGCGCTCGGTGCGCGACCAGGACTGCACCGCGACACGCGGCTCGGTGCCGGCGGCGAGGCGCACCTTCAGGCTGCAGGCGGTGAGCGGTGCGCCGTGCACCACTTCGCGCACGCCGTCGGCGTGCAGCCGCCACACGCCCAAGCGGGCGATGCCGTCGAGACGCGAGTCATCGAAGCCGTCCAGGGCGAAGGCGACATCGAGATCGCCGTTTGCGCTCGTGGACACATACTTGCGCAAATCGAGAAGCTGGTCGTGTTCGGCGACGCGATACGCCCACGGCGGGCGCCCCGCGGGGATATTGCCGGTCTCCAGCCGCGAAATTTCGGCGAAGTCGCAGGCCGCGATCTTGGCGCACGCCTCCACCCGCCAGCGCGGCTGCCAGGCGGTGTCGGCAAAGATGCCGACGCGAAGTTTCTGTGGAAGCGGGCGGGTGGCAAGCTGAACTACAGCCGCCACACGCGGATCCCTTCCTTGCGGTAGGACTCGGCGTCGAGCGCCGCCTTCACGTCGACGAGGCAGCCGTGCCGCACGATTTTCTTCAGCATTTCGCTCATCGGGATCTCGACAAACGCCTTGTGCGCGACCGCGAGCACCAGCGCGTCGGCCGCCGGCATCGTTTCCCAGTCGCAGAGGCGCAGCCCGTACTCGTGCAGCGCGTCCTCGTGCGAGGCGAGCGGATCGTGCACGTAGGTCTCGACGCCGAACTCGTTCAGCTCGCGCACGATGTCGATCACCCTGGAGTTGCGCAGGTCGGGCACGTCCTCCTTGAAGGCGAGCCCGAGCACGTTCACGCGCGCGCCCTTGATGTTGCGCCCGGCGTGAATCATTTGCTGCACGGTCTTGCGCGCAATGTGCGCGCCCATGCCGTCGTTGATACGCCGGCCGGCGAGGATCACCTCCGGGTGGTAGCCGGCGAGCTCGGCCTTGTAGGTGAGGTAGTACGGGTCGACGCCGATGCAGTGGCCGCCGACCAGGCCCGGCCGGAAGGGCAGGAAGTTCCACTTGGTGCCCGCCGCGCGCAGCACCTCGTGGGTGTCCAGGCCGAGCTTCTCGAAAATGATGGCGAGCTCGTTCACGAAGGCGATGTTGAGGTCGCGCTGCGTGTTCTCGATGACCTTCGCCGCCTCGGCGACGCGGATCGAGGGCGCCTTGTACACCCCCGCGCTGACCACCGACCCGTAGAGCGCGGCGACTTTCTCGAGCGTCTCGGCGTCGTCGCCCGAAACGATCTTGCGGATGCGCGTGAACGTGTGCTCCTTGTCGCCCGGATTGATGCGCTCGGGCGAGTAGCCGACGTGGAAGTCCTGGCGCCAGCGCATGCCCGAATGCTTCTCGAGGATCGGCACGCAGATCTCCTCGGTGCATCCGGGATACACCGTGGACTCGTAAATGACCACCGCATTTCGCCTCATATGGCGGCCCACGGTCTCGCTCGCCGAGGCGAGCGGCTGCAGGTCGGGCTGACGCGCCGCGTTGATCGGCGTCGGCACCGCGACGATGATGTAGTCGGCCTGCTCGAGCTCGGCCGGGGACGTGGTCGGATGCCAGTGCCGCGCCTGGATGAGCTCGGCGGTCGACACCTCGCCGGTCACGTCGACCAGATGGCGCAGGTTTTCGACGCGGCGCTTGGAAAGGTCGTAGCCGATGGTCGGTCGCCGCTTGCCGAACTCCACCGCGACCGGCAGGCCGACATAGCCGAGGCCGACGACCGCGACGGTACCGAGCAGCGAAGGCGTCTCGCCGGCTTTTTCGTGTTTCTCAAGAACCTCAGACATTGGCCACCTTGCGCATTTCCGGTTGCGACAGGTTTTCGATGTACCAGTCCATGGTGTTCTCGAGGCCATCCATGAGCAGCACGCTCGGCTCGTAGCCGAGGAGGCTCCGCGCCTTGCCGATGTCGGCCTTGGAAAGCAGCATGTCGCCGCGCCGCGGCTCGCGATGCATCGCGCGCACGTTCTTGAGGTGCGGCATGCGCTTTCCGAGCACGCTGCGGATCACCTCGAAGAGCTCGTTGAGCGAGGTCATCTCGCCGTGCGCGACGTTGTAGGCCTGATTGACCGCGCCCCTGTCTTCGGTCATGGCGGCGCGCAGGTTCATCTGCACCACGTTGTCGACATGGCAGAAGTCGCGCGCGCAGCTGCCGTCGCCGTTGATAGACGCGGTCTGGCCGCGCAACAGCGCGCCGATCCACGCGGGAATCACCGAGGCATAGGGACCGTCGGGGTCCTGGCGCGGCCCGAAGACGTTGAAGTAGCGAAGTCCCACCCACTCCATGCCGTAGCAGGTGTTGAACACCTGGGCATACAGCTCGTTGATGTGCTTGGAAAGCCCGTAGGGCGAGGCCGCGCGGCCGATGCGCTCCTCGACCTTGGGCAGCACCGGATCATCGCCGAACACCGCGCTCGAGCTCGCGAACACGAGGCGCGGAATGCCCGCGTCGCGCGTCGCCACGAGCATGTTGAGGAAGCCGTTCACGTTGTTGTCGTGCGTGGTGAGCGGCCGGTCGATCGAGCGCGGCACGCTGCCGAGCGCGGCCTGGTGGAGCACGAGGTCGACGCCCTTCACCGCCTCGCGGCAAGCGTCCAGGGAGCGGATGTCGCCCTCGATGAGGCGCATGCCTGAAATCACGTTCTCGCGCTTGCCGGTGGAGAAATTGTCCAGACCGACTACGTTCTGGCCGAGCTCGAGCAGCTCGGCAACGAGGTTCGAGCCGATGAAGCCGGCCGCGCCGGTGACAAGCCAGGTGCGCTTGCGCGACCTAATGCGCGCTCGCAGGTCTGCGTAGATTTCCACGTTTGCTCCTTGCAATCAGTAGTTCCTGTAATCCGTTCTCGTAGCGCTCGATCATCGCGCGCTCGGAGAAGCGCGCCTCGACGTCCTGGCGAGCGCGCGCGCCCATGGCGGCGCGCGCAGGCGCGTCGGCGAGCGCGGCGATGCGTTCGGCGAAAGCCTCGATATCGCCGTTCGGGAAGAGAAAGCCGTTGCTGCCCGGCTCGATCATCTCGGCGGCGCCGCCCAGCGCGGCGTGCAGCACCGGGCGGCCGAGCGCGAGCGCCTCGAGCGCCGCGAGCGAGAATGTCTCGGTCGTGCTGCAGAGCGCCATCGCGTCACAGGCGAGGACGAGCGGACGCACGTCCTGCTGGAAGCCGGTGACGAGCAGCTCGCGCGCGAAGCCGAGCCGCGCCGCATGGGTTTCGATTGCCGCGCGCATCGGCCCGTCGCCGATGAAAAGCGCGCGCGCGGCGACGCCGCGGCGGCGCGCGAGCGCGCAGGCGTCGAGCAACGCGAGCGGGTTCTTCTCGGGGCGCAGCACCGCGGAAAGGCCGATCACGACGTCGTCGTCGGCGAAGCCGAGCACGCGCCGCAGGCGTGCGCGCTGCGTATCGTCGGGCCGGAAGTGCTCGGTGTCGACGCCGTTGTGGATGACCTCGGTGCGCCGCGCGCTGAGCTGGCGCCGGCGCCAGTAGCGCGCTTGCGCCTCGCACACGAATACGAGCCAGTCGGCGCTCCAGAAAAGCGGCCGGTAGTACAGCATCTGCATGCGGCGCTTGAGTGTATGCGGCACCGTGCTGTGGAAGGTCACGACGAGCTTCGCGCTGGAGCGGCGCGTCGCGAGCCAACCATAAAAAAGCGCGTACTCGTTCGCCGCAATCACGTGCGTGGGCTGGACCGATCTCACCAGGGCGCCGAGCCGCTTGAGCGCCTCCAGGTCGAGGTACTTGCGCGCGCCGATGCAGTTCGCGCTGGCGATGCCGCGCAGGCGCGAAAGCTGGGTCGAGTCGTTCTTCACGTAGGCGAAGTGGCACTCGTGGCCGCGCTCGGCGAGGCGGTTGGCGAGCGTGACCGCGTGGCGCTCGGCGCCGCCGTGCACCAGCGACTGCGTGAGGAAGAGGAGCCTCATCGCAGAAACTTCTTCCAGTTCATGGCGGCGTAGGCCGCGCCGAGGATCGCCGAGCCCGCCACCACGCGCAGGAATGCGTTGCTTTCCGGCGCGGCGAACCAGGCGAGCGCGCCGGCGATGAGCGTCGTGCCGAGCGCCCAGGCGAGCGCGCGCCAATCCTGCACGCGCGCGAGCGGCACCGAGGTCAGGCGCGAGATGCGCCTGAGCATGAACGCCCGGTCGAGATAGAGCGCGAGCACGCTGCCGAAAGCAGCGCCGGTGAGGCCGAGCCAATGCGCGCCGCCGAAGCTCACCGCGACCGAGACCGCGAGCGTCGCGGCGGTCATGCGCATCGCGAACGCACCCTGCTTGAGAAGCTGGACGATCGAGCCGATCTCGATCACCGAGGCGATCATGCCGATGATGTAGACGCGCATCGCGGGCACGGCCTCGAGGAAGGCGTCGGTGTAGACGATGCCGACGATCTCCTCGGCGAACACGAATGCCGCCGCGAGCAGCGGAAAGAGCGCCGTGGCGACCATCACGTTCGCGCGACGGTTCAAGCGCAGCATGCCGTTCAGGTCGCCCGCAGCCTGCAGCCGGCTCATGGTGGGCATGAAGGCCTCCATCACCGAGTGCCGGAAGAGGTGCACCACGTGGTGCACGATCCAGGCGATCGAGAACGCGGCGAAGCTCTGCAGCGCGAACAGGCTGGCGGCCACCCACTGGTCGGCCTGGCCGCGCAGCGAGAACAGCATGTTCGAGAAGCCGAACGGCGCGGCGTGCCTAAAATGTTCGGAGAATGCAGCGCGCTCGAACCAGGGCCGCCCGAGCCCGTGGTGACGGTGCACGTAGTAGAAAAGAAGCACGAACTTCACGGCGACCACCGCGATCAGCAGCCAAAGGACAACCGTGAGGTCGCCGGTCAGCCAGGCGCCGGCCCCGACCACCACCGCGCGCAGCACCGCGACCGTGAGCGTGGCATAACCTTGCCAGCGAATGCGCTCGTCGATGGTGGGCAGCATCTCGAGGAGGTACGAAGCGATCCAGAGCACGATGAACGCCGGCACGAGCAGGCCGTAGGGCTCGAGCGGTCGCATCGCCGCCGGCAGCAGCGGATTCCACGGGCTCGCGGCCAGCCCGCAGATCAGCCCCGACAGCGCGAGGTACACCATGGTGTTGTGGACGTACACGCGCTTGCGCGCCGGCTCGCTGCGCGGCACGAAGTAATAGAGCGACCCGCACATGTTGAGCGTGGCCACCGTCATGAGCGTACCGACGGCGAGCCAGATCAGCCGGTATTCGCCGAAGGTGGCCGCGTCGAGACAGCGCACCAGCAGAATCGGCAGAAGGAACTGAAGCGCCTGGTCGAACGCCTTCACCACGCCGAGCGAGAACGCGCGGCGCTTGAGCCTCGAGAGCGAGACGGCCTTCGCCGCGGTATTCACGCGAGCACTCCGCGGAACACGCTTTCGTAGCGCCGCATCACCTCGGCGCTCGAATGCGTGCGGTTGAAATAATCCCGGCAGGCTTCGCCGACGCCCGGGTTCTGCAGGCAGAACTCCACCTCGCGCGCGAGCGCATCGATCGACATGGCGACGCGGTGCACCGGCGCGCCCACGTCGACGGTCGCGACCGTCGGCACGCCGCGCGCCCACGCCTGCATGAACGTATTCGGCATGCCTTCGTACTGCGAGGTATTTACCAGCACGCGCGCGCGGTCGAACCACGGCTCGGCTTCGTGAACCGGCAGAAAGCCCTTGAACTCGACGTTGGCAAGGCGCGCCGCGCGCGCGCGCATCACCTCGTACAAGGCGCCGTTCGCGCTCGGTCCGCCGATCATGACGAAGCGCCGCGGCGGCAGCCGCGCGGCGAGGTCGAGCAAGAGCTCCGGGCGCTTGCCCTCGCGCAGCGTGCCGACCCAGAGCACGATGTCGCGCGAGCCGGCTTGGGCGGCGCTCGCAGGCGGCACATAACAGCTCGGAATGACGATCGCCTCGCGCCCGTATGTCGCAAGGCAGCTCGCGCGCTGCGTCTCGTTCTGCGCGACGATGGCGCCGGCGCGTTCGATGCCGCGCCGGTAAAGCCAGCGGTCCCGGGCGAGCGCAATCTGGCCGCCCATATCCGGCTCGAAGTCCTTGTCGGAGGCGCCGGCGAAAACGAGGCCCTTGCCGTGCCGCCGGCAGAACTCGGCCAGCACGCCGAGCCACATGGCCGCGGTGCGAAAGTAGTAGATGTCGGCGTTCGCCGCCTTAAGCGCGCGCCACATCGAAGTCAGGCGCGGGTGCACGAAGCGCACGACCGGCACGCCGGCGTTCCTGGCGAAGATGCGGTGCACCTCCACGCCGTCGACGCGCGCGAGCGCCGGCTGCCCGAAATCGTGGCAGAGCATCGAGACGCGGTTGCCCTTAGCGGCGAAGAGGCGCGCGAGGATCGCCTGCTGCACGTCGGCGCCGCCCGCGAGCGGAATGTTGGGATCGTGCGCCAGCACCGGCCAGGCGGTCGGCGCCACAAAGCAGAGGGAGAGCACTCGTCAGTTGGCGGGCTTGCGCGCCAGCATCCCGTACATCATGCCGATCGCGATCCAGAGCAGGCTGAACTCCATTTCCGGTCGCAGGCTCGATCCGGTCCATGCTGTGACGAGCAGCACCACGAGCGCGGCGGCGCCACCCTGGAAGAGCGCACGCATCTCCGGGCTGAGGTAGGCGTTGGCGCCGAGCGCGCGGAAGTTGCGCCACACATGCCAGTAGAAGGCGAGCAGCAGCGCCAGGCCGACGAAGCCCATGTCGAGCACCGCCTCCAGGTAGGCGTTGTGGGCGTGCGCAACGAGCAGCATCATCCCGTTCCACAGCGGGTCGGACCACATCACCGAGCCGATGCCGTTGCCCCAGATTGGGCTCTTCAGGGTTTCCGGAAGAAGCGGCGCCCAGATGCCCTCGATACGGCCCGCGCTCACCACGTTCATGTCGCCGGAATCGAAGCCCATGGTGATGCGGTCGTAGACCGGCTCGGGCGCGAGCACCAGGACGAAGATCCCGGCGACGAGCGCGAGCGTGACAGTCTTGGCGTTGAACTTCCACAGGAGAAAAAGGCCGCTCGCGATCAGCGCGCCGAGAAAGCCGCCGCGCGAGAAAGTGAGCACGAGCGCGATGCCGGCGAGGCCGAGCGTGACGAAAAGGACGGTCTTCAGGACTGCGTTCTTCGTCTCCCACCACACGAAGAGCAGCAGCGCGTAGGCTACGGCGAACAGCCGCCCGAGGTCGTTCGGGTGCAGGCCGAGCTCGTCGTAATAGTCGGCGTCGCGCCCGCTCACGCTCGCGAGCGCGCCCAGGCGCACGCCGGCGGAGGCGAGAACCACCAGCTCGAGCAGCGCGATCACCCAGACCGCTGCGATGATGGCGCCGATGAAGCGCTCGGGGCGCTGCGCGCGCGCCACGGCGGCAGCGACCAGCATCGCGGTCGCCACGATGAGCAGCGGCCGGATCGCCATGTCGCGGAAGTAGCCGAACGCGCTCGTGAAGCTCAGCGTCTCGCGCTCGAAAAACGAAGGAAAGATGCGCTCGAAGTTCGGCATGCCGATCAGGCCGGCGATCAGGATCGGCACGACGTAGAGCCAGACCAGCGGCGCCGGCGCGAGCACCGCGAGGCGCCCGCGCAGCGCGTAAGACACCAGCGTCGCGAGCACCAGGATGTTGAAGGGGTTCAACGCCGGTATCCCGAACATGCTGTGCGGGAAGAAGTTGGTCTGCGAAATCGGCAGCACCAGGGTGAGCGCCACGGCGCCGATGCGGAAGTCGAGCAGGATCGCCGCGGCGAGGATGAGCGACAGCGTGATATAGAACGCCCCGGTCTCGCCGAACGCGATCGCCACGCCGCTCGCCGCGCCGAAGGCCACCAGGCCGACGGCAGCGAGGATCCAGATATAACTCGCGCCCGCGCCTTCGCTGCGGGCTAGCGTTGACTGAGCTGCGGCCACGGCTTCTCCTTGTTGCAATCAGGAGCCTTGGAGGCGATGGCGCTCGCCGCCCCGATGAGCAGCGCCAGGGCGGCGAGCAGGAGCTTCCGCTTCTTCATTTCTGCGCTTCTGCTCCTCAATAGGCGTTCATCAGGCTGCCGATCACGCGGGCGCTCGCGTCCGAAAGGTCGCGCATGGCGCGCTCGGTGTCTGCGAGGCGCGTCGCATCCTTGCGCGAGATGAGCAGCGCGTCGCCGGCGCGGAACGTGATCGCCGTGGCATCGGAGTACTCCGTAACCGGCGGCGTGTCGATGAGAATCACGTCGTATTCCGCCTGCGCCTTGGCGAGGAGCGCCGCGAAGCTGCCGCGCGACAGAAGCTCGAGCGGGTTCGGCGGCAGCGGCCCGGCCGGCATGACGGCGAGTCCGGTGAGGCCTGCGACCGGCGCCGCGGCCGAAAGGTCCGAGCGCCCCGAAAGCACGCTGGACAGGCCGAAGCGATCGGAGATGTTGAAGATCGCCTGCTGGCGCGGCGCGCGGAAATCGGCGTCGACGAGCAGCGTGCGGTGGCCGAGCTGGGAGAACACCACCGCGAGGTTCGCGGCGATGAAGCTGCGCCCCTCGCGCGCGCACGGGCTGGTGATGGCGAGCGTGCGCCGTCCGGCGCCCGGGTTGAACCAGCGGATGAGAAGCTGCGTGCGTACGGCGCGCAACTCCTCCGACACCGGGTGGAAAGGATCCCACGCGGCGATCAGCTCCTTCGACACGCCTTCCGGGCCCGAGACGAGGTAGGGGAACTCGTACTGCTTGGCGAGCGCCTGCTTCAGGTCCGCGTCGGTGATCAGGTTAAGCTCGATCGCCGCCTCGCCGAAGCGCCAGCCGAGCTCGCGCTGGCGCCGCAGCACCTGCTCGGCGTCCGCCGAGGAAAGCTTGCCGTCGTCGATGAGGATGGCGCCGATATGGCGCCCGGTGCTCATCGAATGCATTGAGGAGCCGCCGTCGATGGGCAGTACGTTGTCAGTCGGTTGTACGAGCATGTGGGTCACCGGGGTTGCGGAAGCGCACGGGCAGTGCTGTTCGGAGCCGGGAGCAGCCGACCGCCCATGGGCTGCCACCGGGAAAGCCGGCCGAGCGACGGCACGGCGAGACGCGTTTCGAGGTCGGCGCGGGTGCGAACGCGGCGATCCATGGATTCGAGCACGAACACCACCGCAGCGGCGAGCATGGCGCCGATCAGCACCGCGAGGCCGCTGATCAGGCCGACTTTCGGCTGCGCCGGCGTCATCGGCTCCACCGCCGGGGTGAGCAGCGCCACATTGGTGCTCTTCGCCGAGCTCTCGATCTTGTTCGTCATATAGCGCGCGAGCACTGCGTCGTAGGAGCGCTGGGCGTTATCCACGTCGCGCATCATCGCGGAGAGTTCGATGCGCGCGTCCTTCATGCCGATCACGCGGTCGTTCTGCGCCTGCAGAGCGGTTTTCAGCTCCTCCTCGCGCTTCTTCGCCTGCTGCACCGCGTTGCCAAGGCCGGCGACCAGCTTCTTCACTTCGTGCTTGATCTTGTCGTTGATCGCCTGGATCTCGGCCTTGGTGCGCAGGTACTGCGGGTGGTTCTCGCCGAGCACCGTGCCTTCCTGGTCGAGGCGCTGCTCGACGCGCGCGAGGTCGAGCTTGAGGCTGCCGATATGGCCGCTCGACAGCACTTCGGGCAGCGCGTCGATGTCGATACCGCTCTGCACGAGCTCGAGGGCCTGCTTGTGCTTCGCGATCGCCTCATAGGTCGCGTTGCGCGCGGTCGAGTACTGGCCCGACAGCGTGTCGAGACGCGCGACCTCGATGTCGGAGCGCTCTTCCGTCGAGGTGATGCCTTTCGCCTTCTGAAAGCCCGCCACCTTGGTTTGCGCCTCGGTGAGCTGTGAGCGCA
>JAICPQ010000227.1 GCA_025929745.1 Burkholderiales bacterium
CGCGCCAGACGGCGCGGGGCGTGACCAGAGCTCGGGCGGGCGCCTCCACAGCGCCCGGATTATGCAGAAATCGGGCGGGCGGGCTGAAGGAGATGACAGCCGTGAGTGCGCCAGCGGCCGTCCTGCTGGCGCTCCATGGCGTAATAGGCGACCCAAGCGGCGCCCGCCCGGTCGGTCACGCGGACCTGCTGCACAACCTCCGGGGCCATGACGACGAGATCGAGAAAAGCGACGCGCACCGGCCCATCAAGGGCGCACGCGTCGATCTGCCGGTGGATGAACGCGCGGATTTCCGCCACGTCGGCGCTGGTGACTTGCATTGCCGCAACGCTGGCGGGAAGAAGCGCGAACAGCCAGAAAAGGAAGCCTCTCAACTGCTTGCAGCAACGTGGACGTTACGCTCGCGCAGCACCTGCTCTAGCCGAAGGCGCTCGGCGAATACCTTTTGCGCGTACTGTGCCGAGTTGTCGCGCAACGAGCCGTTGTAGGACTGGAGGCCGGCCTCGAGCGTGCCGGTGCGGTAAACGTACTCCTGGAGGATGCGGGCGCCGACCGCGATGTTGGCTTCCGGGTCGAGCACCGCATCTTCTCCGCCCGCGGCGCGCAGTTTGTCCAAGTGATACTTCGGGATGATCTGCATCAGCCCCTTCGCGCCCATCACGCTTTCGGCGATGGGGTTGAAGCGCGATTCGATGGCAATGACGGCGAGCACGAGCAGTGGGTCGAGCCCCACCTCGTGCGCCGCTCGGTACGCGGCCCCTACCATGCGCTCGGTCGCAGCCTTCGCGATGTAAAAACGCCGCGAGAGGTGGTCGACGAGCGCCTGCTGTGTGGCGTTGAGTGCATCGGCCTCCTGCGCCGTGCCTTCGATGGCGGCTTCCTGTACGCAAGCTGACACAAGACCCCGCTCGGGCGCATCCGCACGGTGCGGAGCGCCCGTGGCGAGCAACGTGCCGGTGGCGACTACGGCGAATGTCAGGATCTTGTTGGAAACGGGAACCGCCATACGCACCCCGCGATTTGGACTGCGAGATGTTAGGAGCGATGGCGCCACGGGATCAATAGCCGCCGGGCGATTTTTTTGTCGAGCGCTAACTACACCGGGTATCTCGCCTGCTACATCGGTTTCCGATTCCAGCCGATAGTGGATTTCGCTACGCGCTTCTATGATCAGCGCTCGCTTTGTCGGAGGAAATCCCCGCTGACCGGAAAGGCACACCAAGTATGAACACCGTCGCGCTTGTCCTGGCAGGCGGAGAAGGAACTCGGCTCTACCCGTTGACTGCCGAGCACGCCAAGCCCGCCGTGCCCTTCGCGAACGGATACCGGCTCGTCGACTTCGTGTTGAGCAACCTGGTTAACTCGCGCGTTTCAACGATTTACGTGCTCGCCCAATACAAGCCCGAGTCGCTCGTCCAGCACATTTCGTCGGCGTGGTCGCCGTGGTTTGCCGACGGCGAGGGCGCGATCAAAGTGCTGCTGCCGCGCTCGAACACCCTCGGCGGCCAGTTCAAGGGCACCGCGGACGCGGTGTACCAATACCTCGACGTCGTGCAGGCGCATGACCCCGACGTCGTGGCCGTCTTCGCGGCCGATCACGTGTACCGCATGGATGTGCGGCAGATGCTCGCGTTCCATCGCGAGCGCGCCGCCGGCGCGACTGTCGCGGCGGTCGCCGTCCCGATCAAGCAGGCCTCGAGCTTCGGCGTGGTGTCGACTTCTCCCGACGGCCGGGTGCGCGACTTCCAGGAAAAGCCGCGCCAGCCGGCGCCCCTGCCTTCCGATCCGACGCGCGCCTACGTGTCGATGGGCAATTACCTCTTTGATGCCGACGTACTGGAGCAGGCGCTCGACGAAGCGCGCCGCGACGGCGGCACGGATTTCGGCCGCCACGTCCTGCCGCACCTTTCCTCGACGCAGCGCGTGTATGCCTACGACTTCGCGCAGAATCGCGTACCCGGCGTGCAGGACTACGAGGAGCACGCGTACTGGCGCGACGTGGGCACCTTGACGGCGCTCGCCGCCGCGCAGCAGGATGCCATGGGCGCGCAGCCACGCTTCAACCTCTGGAACCGCGGCTGGCCGATCCGCGGCGAGTTCGACGCCGCGCTTTTCGCCCGCATTCAGGCGATCAGGACACGCGAGCCTTGGCAAGCCGTGAGTAGAGATCGGCATACTGACGAGCGGCTCCCCGCCAGCTGAAGTCTCGCTGCATGCCGGCGCGTTGGATTTCGCGCCAGCGGCCTGGCTCGCGCCATACGGCGAGCGCGCGGCGCACCGCCGCCGCGAGCGCCGACCCCTCCGCACGCTCGAAGAGAAATCCGGTTTCCCCGTCGATCACCGTGTCCACTAGACCACCAGTCGCGCGTGCAACCGGCGGCGTGCCATACCGCTGGCTGTACATCTGGTTCAGGCCGCACGGCTCGAAACGCGACGGCATGAGGAAGACGTCGGCGCCGGCCTCGATCAGATGCGCGAGCGGCTCGTCGAACGCGATGGCGACCGCCACGCGCCCTGGATGGCGTGCCGCCACGGCCGACAGCGCGGCTTCGATATCGCGCTCGCCGCGCCCGAGCACAGCGAGCTGCGAGTTCAGGCCGACGAGCTCGGCGGCCGCTGCAGCGATGAGATCCGCCCCCTTCTGATGCGTGAGGCGCCCGACGAAGCCAAGCAGGGGGCAATCGGCGTTCACCTCCAGGTTGAGCCGTCGTTGTAGTTGCTGCTTGTTCCTTGCCTTTGCCTGAAGATCTTCGATGTTGTAACGCGCAGCGAGGTGGGGGTCACGCGCCGGGTCCCACACGTCGGCGTCGATGCCGTTCAGGATCCCGGTGAGCGCGCTCGCGCGCGCGCGCAACAGGCCGTCCAAGCCGCAGCCGTGCTCCGGCGACTGGATCTCGCGCGCGTAAGTCGGGCTCACGGTATTGAGCGTCGCCGAGTACACGAGACCCGCCTTGAGGAACGAGACTCGGCCATGGAACTCGAGCCGCTCCATGGTGAACATCGCATCGCTCAAGCCGAGCCGTGCAAGCCAGCTCGGCTCGTAGTTTCCCTGAAACGCGAGGTTGTGAATCGTAAGAAGCGTTTTTTCCGCATGGGCGAACGCCGGCGTAAGCGCGGCCGGCCAGTCGTTGCAATGAACGACGTCGTAGCGCGCGCCGAGGTCAGCCGCGACGCGCGAAAGAAAACCGAAGCGCAGCGCATTGTCTGGCCAGTCGTGCCCGCCGGGGTCCTGGTAGGGACCGCCGCCGCGAGCGTAGAGCGGCGCGCAATCGAGAAAGAGGAGCGCTTCTGCGCGCCGCAGGCGCGCTTCGAAGCCGAGATGCGCGCAGCGCTCCTCGTCCTGCAACGCGCCGACTTTGGCCAGCGCATCGCTGTATCCAGGAAGCAGCACATCCACTTCGTGGCCGAGCCGGCGCAGCGCCAGCGGCAACGACGCGCTCACATCGCCGAGCCCGCCGGCCTTCACGAGCGGCGCGCACTCCGGCGTTACGAATAGGACGCGCATGCAAGTTTTGTCGTCGCGGAACTACACGATCAGCGAAACGGCCGCCGCTGTCAGGCAAGTGGCCAGCGTGCCGGCGGCAATTGACTTTATCCCCAGCTCCACCACATCGCGACGCCGTTCCGGCGACATCGTGCCAAGTCCGCCGATCATGATGCCCAGGCTGCCGAGGTTGGCAAAGCCGCACAGCGCGTACGTCATGAGCAGGCGGCTGCGTTCCGACAGGCCGGGCGAAGCGGCGAGGTCCAGGTAGGCGACAAGCTCGTTGATTACGGTCTTCGTGCCGAGCAGTGCGCCCGCCGCGTGGGCTTCGGCCCACGGAATGCCGGCAAGCCAGGCGAGCGGCGCCAACAGCCATCCCAGCATCCCCTGCAATGTATAAGGAGCGATAACCAGGTTGACGAGCGCCACGAGGGCGACGAAGACAACCAGCATCGCCACGATATTGATGAGGAGCTGCGCGCCCTCCAGAGTGCCGCGCGTGAGCGCATCCATCGCCCCCGACGCCTCGGATTCGAGCTTCAGGCTCTCGCTCTCCGTCAGACCCGGCGGAACCATGACGAACGCGATCACGAGCGCCGCCGGCGCGGAGAGGATGGAGGCGATGAGAAGGTGCGCGACGGCATCGGGCTGCGCGCGGGAGAGGATCGAGC
>JAICPQ010000152.1 GCA_025929745.1 Burkholderiales bacterium
GGCGACATCCGATGTTTTGGAGGCGACTTCCTTCACCATCTGCGCGCCCATGTTCTCGAACTTGTCCTTGAGCTCGATCTCCTTGGCGACCGAGACCCCGTCCTTCGTGACGGTCGGTGCGCCGAACGAGCGCTCCAGGACGACGTTGCGGCCCTTCGGGCCCAGCGTCACCTTGACGGCGTCGGCCAGGATGTTCAGGCCGTGGACCATCTTGGCGCGGGCGCCTTCGTGGAATCTGACTTCTTTTGCTGGCATTGGTACGTTCTCCTAGGTCTTGATGTAGTGAATCAGGCGCCTTCGCTCAGCTACCCTCTATTACGCCCATGATGTCTTCCTCGCGCATGACGAGGAGTTCTTCGCCCTTCACCTTCACGGTCTGGCCGGAATACTTGCCGAACAGCACCTTGTCGCCCGGCTTGACGTCGAGCGCGATCAGCTTGCCGCTTTCATCCTTCTTGCCCTTGCCGACGGCAACGATCTCACCCTGGTCCGGCTTTTCCGCGGCCGTGTCGGGGATCACGATGCCCCCGGCGGACTTGCGCTCCTCTTCGATGCGCTTGACGATGACGCGGTCGTGCAGCGGACGAATCTTCATGCGTAGCTCCCGTTAATTGGTTTAGCGATACGAAACAATGGCTTGGACTCGTCCAAGCCGAACTTCGGTGGACTTTAGCACTCAGTCCTAGCGAGTGCTAATAATAGGGCGCAGGCGCGCCTATTTCAAGAGTTACAGCGCGAGCTCCCGCCAAAGCTCGTCGACGCGGCGCTTGACCGCCTCGTCCATGACGATCGGCCGCCCCCAGCGCCGCGCGGTTTCCGCCGGCCACTTGTGGGTCGCATCGATGCCGGCTTTGGAACCCAGGCCCGACACCGGACTCGCAAAATCGAGATAGTCGATGGGCGTGCCCTCCACCAGCGTGATGTCGCGCGCCGGGTCCACGCGCGTGGTGAGCGCCCAGACGACCTCCTTCCAGTCACGCACATTAACGTCGTCGTCGCACACGATGATGAACTTCGTGTACATGAACTGGCGCAGATAGCTCCAGATGCCGAACATCACGCGCTTCGCGTGGCCCGGGTACTGCTTCTTCATGCTCACCGCGGCCAGACGGTACGAGCATCCCTCCGGCGGCAGATAGAAGTCGACAATCTCGGGAAACTGCTTCTGCAGGAGCGGCACGAATACTTCATTGAGCGCGACCCCGAGCATCGCCGGCTCGTCGGGCGGCTTCCCGGTATAGGTGGAGTGGTAGATGGCCGAGCGCCGCATCGTGATGCGATCGACCGTGAGCACCGGGAAGCGCTCGACTTCGTTGTAGTAGCCGGTATGGTCGCCGTGCGGGCCTTCGTCCGCCGTCTCCTCGCCGATCGTACCTTCGAGCACGATTTCGGCGCTCGCCGGCACTTCGAGCGCGTTGCCGAGGCACTTCACGAGCTCGGTGCGCGCACCGCGCAATAACCCTGCGAACTGGTATTCCGACAGCGTGTCAGGGATGGGCGTCACGGCCGCGAGCATCGTCGCCGGGTCGGCACCGAGCGCCACGGCCACCGGAAATCGCTCTCTGGACGCGGCTGCATGATCCCGGAAATCGAGCGCGCCGCCGCGGTGCGCAAGCCAGCGCATGATGAGCTGGTTCTGGCCGACGACCTGCTGGCGGTAGATGCCGAGATTTTGGCGCGGCTTTGCCGGGCCGCGCGTGACGGTCAGTCCCCAAGTGATCAGCGGGCCGGCGTCCTCGGGCCAACAGGTCTGCACCGGCAGGCGCGTCAGGTCCACGTCTTTTCCCTCCAGCACCACTTCCTGGCACGGCGCACGCGCCACCGTCTTCGGCGGGAGGTTGAGGAGCTGCTTCCACAACGGGAACTTGTCCCAGAGGTCGCGCAATCCTTTCGGCGGCTCCGGTTCGCGCAGGAATGCGAGCATGCGGCCGACCTCGCGCAGCGCCGCGGCGTCAGCCACGCCCATGGCAGCGGCAATGCGCCGAACAGCGCCAAACAGATTGGCGAGCACCGGCAGGTCGTGCCCGGCGGGGCGCTCGAAAAGGAGCGCCGGACCGTCCGCGCGCAGCACGCGGTCGCAAATCTCGGTCATCTCCAGGCGCGGAGACACTTCCACGCGGATGCGCTTGAGATCGCCGGTCTTCTCGAGCTGCGCGACGAATTCGCGCAGGTCCGAATACTTCATTTACGCGCGAGGGTCAGCCGCTCGCTCAGCGCCTCGGCGAAATCGAGCAGCATGGTGTCGCGGCCGCGCGCCGGATAGACGCGCTCGGCGCCGGAAAGGCTAACGACGAGGGTAGTGCGTCCCATCCAGCCGAGCGCGACGAGCGCCGCGGCGCCGATCACGCAAGCCAGGGCCACAACGGGCAGCAGGCTTGCGAGCGCCACCGTCAATCGGAAAAGGCCATGGAGCGCTTTCCCCACGCCTTGGTCCGACTTGGCCATTTCGCTGGCCGCATCGGTCGCGAAGCGCTCGAGCGGCCCGGCGATCGCCAGGAGCAGAAGGGCAACCATGACGAGCGCAATTCCCCAGCCGATCTTGCGTGTGTCGCGTTCGAACGTGACGCGCACCGCGCTCATGCCGGCGAACGGCAAGGTCTCCAGGTGGTTGTCGCCCCGATGCACGAGGCAGGTCGGGAAGAGGGTCAGGTGCGTGCCGCGCAGGATGCCGTTCGCAAAAGCAAAGCGCGTGAGCGCGGGCCCGGCTTCGTTCATCGCGTGGCGAACACGATGCCGGCGAAGACGGCGGCGCCGACCCAGTTGTTATGCATGAAGGCCTTGAAAGCGCCGTCGCGGCTGCGATCGCGGATCAGTCGCCAGTGGTAAACCATCAGGGCCGCCGCCATACCAACGCCCGCGTAGTAGGGCCAGCTCAGGGCGAGCACCACGCCGACCGACGCGAGCAGCAGGAGCATGAAGCCATAGCTAGCCATCACCGCGGCCACGTCGAAGCGTCCGAGGGTCAGGGCGGAGGTATGGATGCCGAGACGGGCGTCGTCGTCACGGTCGACCATCGCATACTCGGTGTCGTAAGCGAAGGAATAGAAGATGTTCGCCGCGAAGAGGAGCCAGCACTCGAGCGGCAGGCGCTCCTGGATGGCGGCATACGCCATGGGGATGCCGAACCCGAAGGCTACGCCGAGGAACGCCTGCGGCAACGCAAAGAAGCGCTTGGTGAAGGGGTAGAGCGCCGCGATGGCGAGCGCGACGAAGGAAAGCGCGATCGCCAAGCCGTTCAGAAAAAGCACGAGGCCGAACGCCGCCGCGGCCAGCACGGCCGCCACGATAAGCGCCTCGCGCGGCGCTATCTCGCGCGCGGCGAGCGGGCGCGCGCGCGTGCGCTCGACATGCGGATCGTACTCGCGGTCGGCATAGTCGTTGAGCGCGCATCCGGCAGAGCGCATCAAGAACGTGCCAGCCACGAAGATGAGCAGGATGTCGGCGCGAACGCGCCCGTCGGAGGCGAGCCACACCGCCCAGAGCGTGGGCCAAAGGAGCAGCAGCGCGCCGATCGGCTTGTCGAGCCTTACGAGCCGCTCGTACGCGTCGAGGCGCTGTGCGAGATTCACGGGCGAAGGATAACTCACGCGTGCGTGAGCTCCTGTCGTGAGCCGAGCCAGCGCGCGACGTGCGCGCGCGCCGCCGCGGCATCCTCGTCGATGAGGCGGGCAGCGGCCACCACGGCCGCCTCGACGAGGTCCCGGTCGCGCTCGAGATCCGCGAAGCGCAGGAGCGGCGCTCCGCTCTGCCGCTCGCCGAGAAACTCCCCCGGCCCGCGCAGTTGGAGGTCCTGGCGCGCGATCTCGAAGCCGTCCGCGCATTCATAGATGGTTTTCAGCCGCTCGCGGGCGAGGCCAGCCAGCTCGCCGTAGAGCAGAATGCAGGCGCTTTCGCGCGCGCCCCGGCCCACGCGCCCGCGCAGTTGGTGCAGCTGGGAAAGCCCGAAGCGCTCGGCGCTTTCGATAACCATGAGCGACGCGTTCGGGACATCGACGCCCACTTCAACCACCGTGGTGGCCACGAGCACCTTGATCCGGTTCTCCTGGAAGGCCTGCATGATGGCGGCTTTCTCTGCGGCGGGTAGCCGACCGTGCAGCAATCCGACGGAAAGCGGCTTTAGCTCGGCGCTGACCTTCTCGTAGGTCTCCAGCGCCGTGCGCAACCCGGCCTTCGATTCCTCGATCACCGGGCAGACCCAATAGGCCTGCTGTCCTTCGGCGCAGGCCTCGCGGATGCGCGCGAGCACCTCGGGCCGCCGCTTGTCGGAAAGGAGCTTGGTCCTCACCGGGCGGCGCCCGGGCGGCAACTCGTCGATGGTGGAGACGTCCAGGTCCGCGTAATACGTCATCGCCAGAGTGCGCGGAATCGGCGTCGCGCTCATCATGAGCTGGTGCGGCACAGTGCCGCTGGCTGTGGCATCTCCCTTCTTGCGGAGCGCGAGACGCTGCTCGACACCGAAGCGATGTTGCTCATCCACGACCGCGAGCCCCAGGCGCGCAAACTCGACGTCCCCCTGGATGAGCGCGTGGGTGCCGACGAGCACCCGGCCGGCGAGCATCGCTTTCTTGTCCTTCTCGCGCAGGCCGCCGCGCAGGTACCCCAGACGCACGCCGAGCGGCGCCAGCCATTCGCCGAATTTGCGCCAATGCTGCTCCGCGAGGATCTCGGTGGGCGCCATGACTGCCGCCTGAGCGCCGGAATCCACGGCCGCCAGGCATGCGATGGCGGCGACGATGGTCTTGCCGCTGCCGACGTCGCCCTGCAAGAGCCGCTGCATGGGATGCGCCTCGCGCAGGTCCTTCAGCACTTCGTTCATCACGCGCGTCTGCGCACGCGTGAGCCGAAAAGGCAGCCGTTCCAGGAATGCCTTGAGTAGGGGCCCGTTCACCTCGAGCACGGGCGCGGCGCGCGCCCGCCGCCGGCGGTACGCGAAGCGCATCGAAAGCTGCTGCGCGAGAAGCTCGTCGAACCTCACTCGGCGCCACGCCGGCTCCAGATCGTCGCCGGGCTGCGGGCGATGCAGGAGCGTCACGCTTTCGCGAAAGCCGGCGAGCTGCAGCCGTTCACGCAATTCGGACGGAAGCGTGTCGTCCAGGCTCTCGGTCTCGAGCGCCTGGGTAATGCGCGCGCGTAGCTCCGCCTGGCTAAGGCCGGCGGTTGTCGGATAGATCGGCGTGAGGGACTGCGCCAGCGGCTCGCCGGGGTCCACGATCCGGTAGCGCGGATGCGCCATCTCGGCGCCAAGGAAGCCGCTGCGCACTTCGCCGAACGCACGCACAACGCGACCGGTTTCAGCGGCGCGCTCGAACTGCTTGAGCTGGCTGCCGTAGAAGTTGAAGAAGCGCAGCACCAGTCGCTCGGCGTGCACCACCAATTGCCGGCGCGGACGGAACGCGACCTCGGCGCGCTTCACGTGCGCTTCAACCAGCACGGGCGTTCCAGGTGGCGCCGCCTCGAGCGGCGTGAGCACGGTCTCGTCCTCGTAGCGCAATGGCAGATGCAGCACAAGGTCGAAGCGCGAGCGCAGCCCGAGCTTGCGGAGGCCTTTTTCGACCGACGCCTTAATCGGCGTGCAGGATCGCGTCGATCTCCACGAGCGCGCCGCGCGGCAGGCCCGACACGCCGACCGCGGCGCGCGCGGGATACGGTTCGCGCACGTATTGCGCCATGATCTCGTTCACGCGCGCAAAGTGCGCGAGGTCGGTGAGATACACCGTCATGCGCACCGCGTAGTCGAGGCTGAGCCCTGATGCGGCCGCGACCGCGGCGAGATTGCGGAACACGCGATGCGTCTGGCCGTCGATGCCGTCGGCCATCTGCATCGTGGCCGGATCAAGGCCGATCTGACCCGACACATATACCGTTCCACCGGCGCGTACCGCCTGCGAATACGTGCCGATGGCCTCGGGCGCCTCGCGCGTCTGGATGGAGGTTTTCATTGGGGGTATCTTAGCCTAATGATTTCGCAGCTCGAGAAGCTGCTCGGCACCCCGCGCGACGGCGCGCTGCTGCGCTATTCGCTAGGACTCGAGCACGCAAAAGCCGGCAACAACGCGCGCGCCATCGAGTATCTGCGGGACGCGGTAGCACGCGATCCGCTCTATTCCGCAGCCTGGAAAGCGCTCGGCAAAGCGCTGACCGAGGTCAATGCGCAGGAAGCGCTGGCCGCTTACGAGCAGGGAATCAGCGCAGCGAAGCAGAAGGGCGACCGGCAGGCCGAGAAGGAAATGACCGTGTTCGCCAAGCGGCTACGGAAAGAGCCGCGCTAGCGCGTCCCGCAGGCCGACGACGAAGCGTTCCTTGCCGATGAGAGCGTCCGCGCCCGCACGCGCAGCGGCGGCGGCCGCTTGCGGCGTATGGAAAAGCGTCATCGCGACGACCCGCGGTGGCCGGGCAGCCGCCTTCACGCGGCGCACCGTCTCGAGCCCGCACACCGTGCCCAGATCGACGAGCAAGATGTCCGGCCCGGCGCTCTCAACGAGGCTCAGCGTTTGCTGGGACGTGGTGGAAGTGCCCGCCAGCGTGTAGCCGGGCAGGCTGGAAATGAGGTGCGCCGCCGCATCACGAAACATCGGGCTTGCGTCGGCGATCACGATGCGGCGCATGAGACAAAGCCTAAGCCAGCGGCCGGCCGGCCGCGCAAAACCTTGTCAGCCTTCGGGAGGCACAAGCCCGGTGCGCAGGGCATAGCGCACGAGTCCCGCGACATCGCGAATGCCCAGGCGCTCCATGATCTGCGCGCGGTGGGTCTCGACGGTCTTCACCGAGAGGTTCAGCAGGAACGCGATCTCCTTGGTGCTCTTGCCGCCGGCGACGAGCTTCAGCACCTCGCGCTGGCGCGCGGTGAGCACTTCGGGGGCAGCCTCGCCGCCGGTGCGATGCATGTAGCCTTCGACCACCTGGCGCGA
>JAICPQ010000075.1 GCA_025929745.1 Burkholderiales bacterium
GCCGATCGGCAAGAGCGGAGGAACCAACACCATGAAGATCGTCCGGGTCGGGGAGCACTTGAAGCCATGAACGTGCGTTGAATGATTCAGAGGCGCAGCCTCGCTGGGGTCATCATTGCGGGGGTGCTACTCATTGCGTCGTCCCTCATAGGCGCGCAGCCGTCGCAAACGGTGCCGCAGGTAGCGATGCTGCTCACCGGGTCGCCGTCGGACGGCGACCGAATGACCGCCGCCTTTCGCGGCGGGCTTCGCGACCTCGGTTATGTTGAGGGACGTAACATTGTGGTGCTGGCTCGCTGGGCGGAGACCCCGCAGCGCCTGTCCGAGCTGGCCGCGGAAGTCGTCCGGAACAATGTCGACGTGATTGTTACGCAGGGAACGCCGGCGGCCCGCGCCGCGAAGCGCGCGACACACACCATTCCGATTGTTATGGCTACAAGCGGGGATCCCGTGGCGGTAGGGCTGGTCGCGAGTCTGGCCCGGCCCGGTGGCAACGTGACCGGCAACACGATTTTGGCGCCGGATCTCAACGGAAAGCGGCTCGAGTTGATCAAGGACCTGGTTCCCGGCATCTCGCGCATCGCCGTCCTCGCGAATCCAACGAACCCGATTACCGCTGTGGATATCAAGGCCGCGCAAGCGGCGGCCAAGGGTCTCGGCGTATCGCTTCAAGTGTTGGAGGTCCGCGAGCACAACGATTTTGACCGAGCGTTCACAGCTGCAAGAGAGTCCGGAGCCGGCGCACTGCTGGTACTAGCCCTTCATCCTGGCCAATCGGGCGCGAATCGCGAAGCTGGCGCTCGCAGGTCGACTGCCGGCGGTGCTCGGAATCAGCGGGTTCGCCGAGGCCGGCGGCCTCGCCGATTACGGCCCGGACCTCACGGCAATGTTTCGGCGAGCGGCCACGTACATCGATAAGATCCTCAAGGGCGCCAAGCCGGCCGATCTGCCGGTGGAACAGCCGACCCGGCTCGAGTTGGTAATCAACACCCGGACCGCTAAAGCGCTCAATCTGCAAATACCCCCGTCGATCTTGCTGCGGGCTGATCGCATCATCAATTGACGAGTGACCGGAAAGCGTGGAATACCCTATCGACCGAGTGACTGAGGACTTGCCGATGACCGACCTGAACCTGCCGCCGCTTGCCTCGCGCTTTATCGACGTGGAATCCCTGCCCTGGGAAAAAACCCGCTATCCCGGCGTCGAGCAGAAGACCCTGCTGGTCGAGAAGGAGTCCGGGCTCCTTACGGCGCTCATGCGCATGGCGCCGGGCGCGAAGCTGCCCGACCATGAGCACGTCAAGGTCGAGCAGACCTACGTGCTGGAAGGCGAGCTGCACTGCCCCGAGGGAATTTGCAGGCCAGGCCAGTTCGTCTGGCGTCCCGCCGGCAGCCGCCACCACGCGTGGGCCGGCCCCAAGGGTGGGCTCTTCCTCGCCATGTTCCAGGCGCCGAACAAGTTCTTCCAGTCCGACGGCGCGGTGACCGACTTTCTCGGCCGCGACTGGAAGGAAACCTGGGGGTCGAAGGGTTAGCAGCTTGTTGAAAGAGTCTTGCGGGGCCCGCGAAACTCGAGAACGACAGACAACATAGCTCTGAAAGGCACGGGCGGCCTATAGGTTGTGGTCGATTCTGTGTAGCGCGGCCGTCCGCCGATACCTTTTCAGCAACCTGTTAGGTAGCTCGCCCTAGGTATAAGTCGCGCCCGGCCGGCAGGGCGCGAATTTTCCCGTCGGCGACGTTGCGCGGCAGCATCCAGAACCCGCAATCGGGGTGGATGTACTTCACGCGGCCCTTACCGAGCGTGTTTTCGGCGCGCTCGATGGCGCGCGCGACGTCATCGGGCTTCTCGATCTCGGTTCGCTTGATATCTACTACGCCGAGGCCGAAGCCGATGTCCTTGCGCAGATCCTTGAACACGGCGAGCTCGTCCGGCGGGCGGTGCGCGGTTTCCATCACGATGTGGTCGACCTTGAGCGCGTTCAGATACTCGACGAGCTTCGCCCACGTGCCCTTCTGGATCGATTGTCCGCCGTAGTTTCCGAAGCAGAGGTGCACTGCCGCTTTGCTTTTCTTTGGAACTGCATCTAGTACCTTGTTGATGGCAGCCGCCGCCCATTTCCACTCGTCCGGGTGGCCGGGCAGATTGGCCTCGTCGAGCTGAACCACATCCGCGTCGAGGTGCTTCACCTGCTCCGCGAGCACGTCGGCGATCGCGTGCGCAAGCTTTTCGGCGCTGCCGTAATGCCGGTCGTGCAGCGTTTTCGCCAGCATGTGCGGCCCGGTGAGCGTGAATTTCAGCGGCTTGGTCGCGAGCGCCTTCGCGCGCGCGCACGGCAGTTTGAGATTGAGCGTGCCTGCGCCGATCTCGCCCTCGACCACGCCGGGCGGCTTCGCGCGGAAGCGCATGCCCGCGCTGCGCGAGTAGTCGAGCCACTCGGAAAAGCCGATGTCCGAGCGCACGCCGGCCATCGGCCGCACGAAGTACTCGATCATGCCGTTGGTCTCGGGATGATTGACGTCGAAGCGGTAGAGCTCGCCGTCGGCGACCAGGTCGATTCCCGCCTGCTCCTGCGTCGCGATCACGACACGCGTCGCGTCGAGAAGCGCCTGCTGCGACGGCGCGCGCGCGAGCCAGTCCGGAAGCGGATACGAGCCGACGACGGTGGTCAGAATGCGTTCCATTCGTGGATTATAGAATTGGGCGATGCGCGGCTTCGCAAGCGTGGAGGAGCTCGAGGAGTTCATGACGCGGCCCACGCGCGAGCTCGAGGCGGATCTCGCGCACGCCGACGGCGACCTGATCATCCTGGGCGTGGGCGGCAAGATGGGCCCGACGCTCGCGCGCATGGCGAAGCGCGCCGCGCCGGCGAAACGCGTCATCGGTGTCGCGCGCTTCTCCGAAAAAGGTCTCAAGGAGAAGCTGCAAAGCCAGGGCATCGAGTGCCTGGCCTGCGATCTTCTCGATCGCGCGACGCTCGAGCGTCTCCCGCGCGCGAAGAACGTGGTGTTCATGGCGGGCCACAAGTTCGGCGCCGCCGGCGACCCTTCTTTCACCTGGGCCATGAATGTCGCCGTGCCGTTCATGGTGGCGGAGGCGTTCCGCGAATCACGCATCGTCGTCTTCTCGACCGCCTGCGTGTACCCGTATGTAAGCGTGCATGGCGCCGGCGCCCCGGAAGACATGCCGACCACGCCGCCGCCGGGCGATTATGCAAGCTCGTGCGTTGGGCGCGAGCAGATGTTCCTGCACGCTTCGCGCCGCTACGGCACGCCCGGGCGCCTGGTACGGCTCTCCTACGCCATCGATATGCGCTACGGGGTGTTGCATGACGTCGCTTCCGCCGTTTTCGACGCGAAACCCGTGGCGCTCGGCATGGGCTACGCCAACGTGATCTGGCAGGGCGACGCGAACGAGCAATCGCTGCGCCTGCTCGCGCACTGCACCTCACCTGCAACTCCGCTCAACGTGAGCGGCCCGAAGACAAGCGTGCGTTTGCTCGCGGAAGAGTTCGGCAAGCGCTTCTCCAGGCGACCGAATTTCTCGGGCACCGAAGCCACCACCGCCTGGCTGGTGGATACGGCCGAGTCGAAGAAATTGCTGGGAGCGCCTCGCGTGCCGCTCGAAACGATGATCGACTGGGTTGCCGACTGGGTCGGGCGCGGTCAGCCGAGCTTGGGCAAGCCGACGCACTTCGAGACGCGTGACGGGAAGTATTGAGCACCCGCTCGGCGAGCAACACCTCGCCGGCTGCCTCGCGCTCTCCAGGGCGGCGAACTGGAACCAGAACGAGGCCGACTGGCGCCTCATGCTCGCGACCGGCCACGGCTGGGGTATCACGCTCCTCGACGGCACGCTCGCCGCCTCCACGCTTGTTCTTCCGTACCAGACCTTCGCCTGGATCAGCATGGTGCTCGTGCTGCCCGAGCACCGAAGGAAGGGCTACGCCACGCATCTCCTGCGCGTAGCGCTCGCGGACCTGCGTAATCGGGCTCTGACCCCGATTCTCGACGCCACGCCGGCAGGCCGCGAGGTGTACCGTCAGGAAGGCTTCCGCGACACCTGGACCTTCAAGCGCTTCCAGCTCGAAAAAGGGGTCAGGACCCTTTTTCCGGAAAAAGGGCCGGACTCCGCCCTGGCGTGGGAGAAGGTCCTTCGGCTCGACCGCGAAGCCTTCGGCGCAAGCCGCGAGCCGCTGCTGCGCAACCTCGCGACTCGATTGCCGCGCGCGGCCTTTTTCACCGAAGATGGCTTCGTCCTTGGCCGGGAAGGAAGAGAAGCCCTGCAAGTTGGGCCTCTCGTCGCCCGCCACGAGGACGCTGCCATCGGCCTGCTTTCGCAGGCGTTGCGCGCGATCGCGCCGCCGCTCTACGTAGATGCGGTGGACCACGCGCCGCGGCTGCAGCAGTGGCTGACGAAGCAGGGCTTCGTCTTCCAGCGACCGTTTACCCGCATGGTGCATGGCGCAGGGCGCGCGCCGGGAAACGAGAGGCTCGTCTATCTTGTGGCCGGGCCTGAGCTCGGCTAGGAGGGTCCCTTGTCCTACGACTTTATCGTCATCGGCGCCGGGCACAACGGCCTCGCCTGTGCCGCCTATCTCGCAAGAGCGGGCGCTAAGGTGCTCGTGCTGGAGCGAAGCGCCCGCGTAGGCGGCGGCTGCCACACCGCGGAAGCGACGCTGCCGGGCTTCAAGCACAACCTCTGCTCGGTGGTGCACACCCACATTCCTTTGAGCCCGGTGTACCGCGACCTCGAGCTCGAGCGTCACGGCGTGCGCTACGTCTACCCCGATCACCTGCGCGGCACGATTTTCCCCGGCCACAAGAGCCTCGTCATGCACCGGGATGCGGACAAGATGGCGGCCGAGCTCGGCAAATTTTCCGCGCGTGATGCACGCACCTTCAGGCAGCTCGTCGCCGACTACGGCGAATTCATCGACTCGACGTACCTTCCGCTCATGTACTCGCCGCCGCTGCCGCCGTCGCTGCAGAGCGCCCAGCTCGAGCAATCCGAGGAAGGGCGGCAGCTCTTGCAGTGGCAGGCGGCCACGCCGGTGCAGCTCCTAAGCGAGCTCTTCGAGAGCGAGGAAGTGAAGGTGCATTTCCTCGCGCGCATGACGGTGCTCGGGTTCGCGCCCGACCAGTTCGGGCAGGGTTGGATCTGCCTCTTTCGCATCCTCAAGGCGGAGGCGCCCATCTGCGTCGGCGGCTCGCAGCAGCTTGCGCACGGCCTTAGAAGCGCGCTCGAGGCCGGCGGCGGCGTGGTGCGCACCGACAGCGCGGTGAAACGAATCCTCCTGCGTGGCAACAAGGCTGTCGGCGTCGAGCTCATGGACGGCGAGCGCATCGCGGCCGCGAAGGCGCTCGTCACCAACGTCGAGCCAAAGAAGAGCTTCCTCTCCATGGTCGGCGAAGAATTCCTGCCGCAGTCCTTCGCCACCCGGGTCAGGAACTACCATTCCCGCGGGCGCTCGCTTTTCGTGCTGCACCTCGCGCTCTCCGAGCCGCCGCAGTACCGGGCCGGCGCGCACAACCCGCCGGTGAACGTGGCCTTCAGCCAGGAGATGTTCGGCGGCAGCGTGCACGACCAGGTCCGCGCCTACCAGGAGATCGCGCTTGGAAGCGCGCCGCGCAAGGAGATGCTGCAGATCACGCTGCCGACGCTGTACGACCCTTCGCAGGCTCCCGCGGGAAAGCACACCGCGGTCGTGTGGCAGTACGCGCCGTACGCGCTCGAAGGGGGCTGGCCGAAGCTGAGAGACGAATACGCGCGGCACGTGCTCGGGCTCTGGCAGTCCTACGCACCGAACATGACCCGGGACAAGGTGCTCGCCATGAAGATCCAGGACCCCACCGATACCGAGCGCCTGAACGACAATCTCGTGAACGGAGTCGACGTGGTGGGCGACATGACGCCCGACCAGATGGGGTACTTCAGACCATTCGCAGGCTGGTCGAGCTACCGCACGCCCATCGAGGGCCTGTACATGGCCGGCGGTTACTGCCATCCGGGCGGCGGCGTGCACGCGGGCGCGGGGCACAACGCGGCGGGCGTCATCGTCGAGGACTTCACGCTCAAGAAGTGGTGGGGTTGATGCCCGAGCGCGAGGCCAGGTTCAACGTCAACGCGCCGCCGGCAGAGCTTTGGAAATTCCTGCGCGACTTCCGCGCGCTCTGCACCTGCATTCCGGGCGTCGAGCGCATCCACGTCGTGGACCAGCGCACGGCCGAGCTCACGGTGAAGGAGAAAGTCGGCGTCGTGCCGCTCACGGTGAACCTGCGCGCCGAAATCGATTCGGAAGAACCGCCGCGGCGGCTGCATGCCACTGCGCGGGCCGAGCATCTCACGATGGCGATCGAAGTCACGCTGCGGGCTGCCGGATCGGGCACCGAGCTCGTGAGTCACTTCGAGGTGAAGGGCGAGGGGCCGCTCAAGCCGGTGGTCGACCGGCTCTTCGACAAGCGCGCGGCCGAGCGGACCGCCCAGTTCGCGGAATGCATCGGCAAACGCTTCGGCGCCGTCACCGCTCCGCGCGAGCCTCCTCTCGGGTGGCTCGCGCGTCTCTGGCGTCTCGTCAGGGGGCTTTCACGGCCTTCATCCTGATCGACTTGTCGAGAAACTCGTTGGTGTACGTGCTCTTCACGTCGAAGGGCTTGTCGACGCCGACGTAGTCGCGCACCAGCGCGTAATCCGCCTGCATCCTTGCGTCGTCGTGCCAGCCGAGCGCCACGGTCTGCGAGATCTTGTCGCTCATCAGCACTTCCACGAGCTGCCAGTTGACGAGCTCGTTGTCGAAGCTGAGCGCGCCGTTCGCGTCGATCAGCGCCTGCACGCAGGGCTTGGGCTCCTTCACGCACTCGGCGAACGCGCGCTGCGTCACCCGGACGAACTTCGCGACGAGCGGCTGATTCTTCTTCAGGTACTCGGCGTTGACGATCACCGAATTGCCGTAGGGATTGAGCCCGATATCGCGCCACGCGAGGAAGCCCATGTCGGCGCCGAGCTCGCGCTGGAAGACATGATGGAGGTTGTAGAACGACGTGGTGATATCGATCGACTTCGCCTTGAGTGCGGAGAGCTTGGCGTTGGCGTCGATGTTGACCCACGTGACCGATTTCGGGTCGATGCCGTTCGCCTTGGCGAGCGCCGGCCACATGGTGCGCGCACCGTCGGCGGCGGGGTTGCCGATTTTCTTGCCGGGGAAATCCTTAATGCCCTTGATGCCCGAGCTTTTCAGCCAGTAGAGGCCCTGCGGCGAGTTCGCATAAACATTGAACACGGCGACGGTGTCCGCGCCCTTGCCCTTGGCGACCAGCACGCCGCCCATGTCGGCGAGACCGACCGGGTTCGCGCCCGCGCCCACCTTCTGCGTCGCGAGCGCCGAGCCCTTGCCGGGCTCGAGGTGGAGGTCGATGCCTTCCTTCTGGTACCAGCCGAGCTTCTTCGCGTAGTAGTACGGCGCGTGGTCTCCGCCCGGCACCCAGTTGAGAATGAAATCGATTTTTTGTGCCGCGGCCGGCGTGGCAGCAAAGGGTAGAGACGCGGCGGCGGCAGCGATGATCAGCTTGCGCATGAAAGCCCTCCTCGGGAAAAAACGCGCCAATGCTACCATCGAGTAACCACCCGGTTAACGTGACGCTCCCTTCCGAGATTGCCGCGCTGCTGCGTCGCGGCACCGTCATCCCCGCCCATCCGCTCGCGCTCGACGCGCGTCGCAAGCTCGACGTGCGCCGCCAGCGTGCGCTCGCGCGCTACTACCTCGACGCCGGCAGCGGCGGCCTCGCCGTGGGCGTGCATGCAACGCAGTTCGCGATCCGCGAGGCCGGCCTCTATGAGCCTGTTCTCGAAATCGCAGCCGAGGAGGCAGCCAGACGCAAAGTCGTATTGATCGCAGGCCTGGCCGGAAAGACCAGCGCGGCGAAGCGCGAGGCGCAGCTCGCGCGCTCGCTCGGCTATCACGCGGGCATGCTTTCGCTCGGGGCGATGAAGGGCGCGTCGATCGACGCGCTCGTGCGCCACTGCAGCGCGGTTGCAGCGGAGATCCCGCTAGTCGGCTTCTACCTGCAGCCGGCGGTCGGCGGCATTCCGCTGCCGATGGAATTCTGGCGGCGCTTCGCCGCTATCGAGAACGTGGCGGCGATCAAGATCGCGCCGTTCAACCGCTACGCGACGCTGGACGTGATCAGGGGCGTGGTGGCCGCACGCGCCGAGGAACGCATCGCGCTCTATACCGGCAACGACGACCACATCGTGCTGGACCTCGCCGTGCCATTCGATATCCCGAGGGACGCAGAGCGCGTTCGCATGCGTATCGTTGGCGGACTGCTCGGGCACTGGAGCGTCTGGACGAAGACAGCGGTTCAACTGTTTGATCGGATAAAGAGCGAACGGCTGTCAGAAGACCTACTGGCCCTCGACGCGCGCGTCACCGACTGCAACAGCGCATTCTTCGACGTCGCGCACAACTTTGCCGGCTGCATTCCCGGCTGCCACGAGGTGCTGCGACGCCAGGGGCTGCTCGCCGGCACGTGGTGCCTCGATCCGAAGGAAAAGCTCTCGCCGGGGCAAGCGGCGGAAATCGATCGCGTGTATCGCGAGCACGCCGATCTTGCCGATGATGCTTTCGTGCGCGCGAACCTCGAGAGGTGGCTCGAATGAACTCCAAGCTCGGACGCTGGACGCTCGCAGTGCTGGCGCATCTCGTGCTGCTTGCCGCCTGGTATCTCTTCGTGCGCCTCGGCGAGGTGCCGAAATTCGTGATGCCTTCGCCGGGCGCCACGCTCGATGCGCTTCTCCAGCCCAACTACAACTGGTGGACCAACATCGCCGTGACCGGCACTGAGATCTTCGTCGGCTATCTGATCGCGCTGGTGGTCGGCGTGGCGCTCGCGCTGGTATTCACTTGGTCGAAGACGCTGGAAGCGTTCTTCATGCCGCTGCTCGTCTCGCTCAATATGATCCCGAAGGTGGCGCTCGGGCCGCTGATCATCGTCTGGTTCAAGTACGGGGTGTTCCCCAACTCGATCATGGCGTTTTCAATCGCGGTATTCCCGATCCTCCTCACGACCGCGCGTGGTTTGCGGGAGACCGAACCCGAGCTGCTCGACCTCGTGCGCTCGCTGAAGGGCTCGCGCTGGCAGCTCTTTACCAAGATCCAGCTGCCGGGCGCTTTGCCCTACATCTTTGCCGGCATGAAGGTGGGCGCGATCCTCGCCGTCGCCGGGGCGATCGTCGGCGAATTCCTCGGTTCGGACAAGGGCCTGGGGTACCTCATGCTCCAAGTCCAGGTCACGCTCGATACGCCCGCCATGTTCATGGCGGTGCTTCTCATCACCGCGCTCGGCATGCTGCTCTACGGCGTGGTGCTGGCCCTCGAGCGACTGCTCGTGGTCAAGGACGCGCGAGTGGCTTGATCCGGCTCGAGTAGGCGTTGGTGAAGACCTCCGACGCCTTCACCGGCTTCTCCGGCTTGGTGTTGGAAAACGTCACGTCGATCGTGCGTTGCATCAGCCCTTCCTCGATCCAGCCCAGTCCGTGCTGGCGCGAGCGCTCGGTCACGCAGAGATCCATGATCTGCGGCGTGGTGTTGAAGAGCGCCTCGCGGTCGAGTCCCGGCACCGCCGCGACCATCGCGTCGATCGCCTCGGCCGGATTCGCATGCGCGTCGCGCCAGCCCTTGTGCGTGGCGCGCAGGAAGCGCTGGATCAGCTTCGGGTTCTTCTGCTCGAGCTCGGTGTTGACGAAATAGGTGTGGCCGTAGATCGGCAGGCCATAGTCCGCCCACAGCAGGTGCCCGACGTTGCCCTTGCCGAGCACTTTCTCCCAGATGGCATAGCTCGTGTAGAGATCGAATGCCGCGTCGACGTCGCCGGAGGCGACGATTGCCTGCTTGCCTTCCGGCTTCACGTTGACCAGCGTCACTGCCGCCGGGTCGAGCTTGTTGAGCGCGGCGAATGCGGGCCAGAGCACGCGGTGCGAGTCTGCCGGCGGCACGGCGACCTTCTTGCCGACGAGATCCTTGGGCGAGCGGATGTTGGCGCCCTTCTTGAAGAAGGCGTTGTTGCCGGCCTTGTCGTATACCACCGCGACCATGCGGAGATTGGCGCCCTTGCTGATGGCGGTAATCACGGTCGGCGCATCCGAGATGCCGACCTCGGCCTGCTTGAGATCGATCTTCTTCGCGCTGTCGGCCGAGCCCGCGCCGCGCACCACGTTGAGCTCGAGGTCCTCTTCCTTGTAGTAGCCCTTCTTCAAAGCCATGTAGATCGGCGAATGGTCCGCGAGGTGGAACCAGTTGAGCTGCAGCGTCATCTTGTCAGCCGCCTGCAACGGCAGGGCGGCGGCGGTGATGCCAATCGCAAACAGAAGCTTCTTCATCATTTCCTCCAGTGAAAACTAGGTTGCGGCCTGCTCGCGCTGCGCCCACGGGGCGACAAGCTGCTCGGCGAGCACCACGAGCCCATAGAGCGCGAGGCCGAGCAGCGAGATCAGCATGAGCGAGGCGAAGATCGACGGCGTCTGCAGCGTGACGCCGCCGGTGATGATGAGCGAGCCGAGGCCGCGCTCGGACGCGACAAACTCGCCCACGATCGCGCCGGTGACCGACATGGTGGCGTTGAGCTTGAGCCCGGTGAAGATGTA
>JAICPQ010000190.1 GCA_025929745.1 Burkholderiales bacterium
CGCAGGAGCACTGCGCCGAGAAAGACCAGTGTTCCGGTGATGATGTAGCCGACCAAGGCGAGCGCGACGCCCAGGCCGAGCACGGGCAGCAGGACGAATGGCAGCATGGCGTTGCCGGCGACGAAGCGCGAAGCCGCGTCTCGGTTAACGCTGACCCGGATGCGGCCCGCCTCGTAAGCGGCAACAAATTCTGCGTGCGTCATCCCTTGCGACGACGCCGGGCGCGCGAGCGCCAGGCGCTCACCACGTACATGCGCCAGCCGATCTGGACCGCCACGTAGCCGATGACGGCGAGAGTGCTCGCGAGAGCCACCAGTCCCACGGCGAGCGGCTTGCCGAGCGCGACCATCCAATCGCCGAGCGCCGCCATCGATGCGCCGAAGTCGGACCAGTCGAACTCGAACGGCACCACGCTGGAGGCGCGCTCGCCGGGCAGCAGCAACTCGCCATATGCGTATGCGAGCAGATACAGCGGCACGATGGTGAAGGGGTTGGTGTAGAGGGTCACGATGAGCGCGACCGGCAGGTTTTTCCTGAGCGGAATGGCAAGGAGAAGCGCCGTCAGCATCTGAAGCGGGCCCGGCACCAGACCAGAGAAAAGGCCGATCGCCACGGCGCCCGAGACGGAGCGCCGGTTCAGGTGCCACAGGTTTGGATGCTGCAGCCAGCGGCCGAAGCGTGTCACCGTGCGGCTCGACCGCACGACCTCGGGATTGGGCAGATATTTGCGGAAATACTTGCGCGGCACGGTCAGCCGGAGGGCGAGAGGCGCGTTGCATTCTAGATGACCTGGGCAGCGATCGCCTTCGCCGCGGGCGCCGCGGCGCTGCAGCTGCAAGCCGAGCTGCCCTCGCTTCTCTGGTTGGCCGCGCTGCCGCCGCTTGGCTGGCTCGCTTTCCGAAGAAGGCTCCTCGTCTACCCGCTGGCGTTCGCCGCCGGCTTCGGCTGGGCGGCGCTCATGGCGCATGCGCGCATGGCCGAATGGCTCGCGCCTGAGCTTGAAGGCCGCGACATCGACGTCGTCGGCGTTGTCTCGAGCCTACCCGCGGTGAGCGAGCGTTGGGTGCGCTTTGAGTTCGAGGTCGAATCCGCCGCCGAGCGCCTGCCGAAGAAGATCCTTCTTTCCTGGCATCGTTCGCCATGGAACGAAGAAGGCGCCGCACCGCTCGCGCAGACGGTGCACCCGGGCGAGCGCTGGCTGCTCACGCTGAGGTTGCGCCGGCCGCATGGCCACCTCAATCCTCACGGGTTCGATTACGAAGCGTGGTTGCTGGAGCGCGCCGTGGGGGCGACGGGATACGTGCGGCAACGCGGACAGCAGAAGCAGCTCGGGGTGCGCAACCACTTGCTGGATCGCGTGGAGCGGGCGCGCGAGCGCGTGCGCGACCGGATCCAGGCCCAGCTCGGCGCGACCCCTGCCGCTGGCATCCTCGCCGCCCTCGCCATAGGCGACCAGCGAGCGATTTCGGCCGAGGAGTGGCGCCTCTTCAATCGCACCGGCGTCACCCACCTCATGAGCATCTCGGGCCTTCACGTCACGCTCGTGTCCGGGCTTGCCGCCCTGGTCGTCGGCTACGGTTGGCGGCGCGTGCCGGCCGCGGTGCTGCGGTTGCCGGCGCGCAAGGCGGCGGCGATTGCAGCGATCGCTGCTGCGCTTGCCTACACGCTTCTTGCCGGCTTCGCCGTTCCCGCTCAGCGCACCTTCTATATGGTCAGCGTGGTTGCTGCGGCTCTGTGGTTGGGGCACATCGCGTCGCCTGCCCGCACGCTCGCGCTTGCGCTCGCCGTGGTCGTCATTGCGGACCCTTGGGCTCCGCTCGCCCCGGGCATGTGGCTGTCGTTCGGCGCTGTGGCGCTCATCTTCTACGTGGCGAAGAATGAACGCCGTCTTGCTCAATGGGGCCGCATGCAGTGGGCGATCACGATAGGGCTCGCGCCGGCGGCGCTGCTTCTCTTCGGACAGATCTCGGTCGCTGGCCCGCTTGCAAATGCCGTAGCCATCCCGCTTGTCTCGGTCATCGTGACGCCCCTCGCGCTGGTCGCGGTTGTACTGCCGCTCGACGGAGTGCTCGACCTCGCGGCGTGGCTGGTCGAATGGTTGCTCCTATTTCTGGAATGGTGCGCCGCGCTGCCCGGCGCGTTATGGCAGCAGCACGTTCCGCCGCTTTGGGCGGCGATCCTCGCTATCGGCGGCGCCGCGTGGATTCTGGCGCCGCGCGGCGTACCGTGGCGTGCGGGTGGGCTCGCGCTCATGGCACCGGCATTCGCGCTTGCTCCGGCCGCCCCCGAGGTCGGCGAAGCGTGGATCACGACGCTCGACGTCGGACAGGGGCTCGCGGTGCTCGTGCGTACCGCGCGCCGCACGCTTCTCTACGATGCGGGGCCCACCTACGGGCCCGAAGCCGATAGCGGCGGCCGAATCGTCGTGCCGCTCCTGCGCGCCTCCGGCGTGCGCGGCGTGGACCTTCTCGTGCTGACACACGAGGACATGGACCATCTTGGCGGCGCGCTAACCGTTCTGGAAAGCGTGGAAGTCGATGCGCTGTCTTCTTCGCTTCCTCCTAGCCATGCCCTCAACGCGCTCGTTACGCGCGCTGGGCGTTGCGTCGCGGGTACGAGGTGGGAATGGGACGGTGTGCGCTTCGCATTCCTGCATCCGCCGCCCGGATGGGAAGCAGCGCGGCGCAACAACCAAAGCTGTGTGCTGCGCGTCGATACGGGAGGCACATCGATGCTGCTCACCGGCGACATCGAACGAGCGGCGGAAAGCGGCCTCGTTTCGACGATGCAGAGGACCGATGTCCTGCTCGTGCCGCATCACGGCAGCCGCACGTCGTCCAGCGACGAATTCATCGCGGCGCTGGCGCCGCGCTGGGCGGTCGTGCCTGCCGGATATCGCAACCGCTTCGGCCATCCGGCGCGCGAAGTGCTCGCGCGGTATGCGAAGGCCGGCGTTCCGGTCCTGCGCACCGACCTGCACGGCGCAGTGTCCATTCGGCTGCGCAGGGATGCGGTCGAGGTGACCGGCGAGCGCACGCTACGACCCCGCTACTGGCGGGGCGTATAGAATTTCCCTCGCGGGAGTCTACCGCGACCACGAGGAGAGAGGACCACCATGGCGAAGAAAGGCGGCGGCAGCAGCACTGTTTATCGCGTCACTGAAGTCATCGGCACGAGCGAGGTTTCGTGGGAAGACGCGGCGCGTAACGCGGTCCAGACCGCGGCGAGCAGCTTGCGCGACCTGCGCATCGCCGAGATGGAGAAACTCGACGTCAAGATCGAGAACGGCAAAGTGGTTCAGTTTCGCGCGCGCCTTGCGCTTTCGTTCAAGTACGAGGGCTAGCGAGGCTTGTTCACCGCGGTCGTGCGCGTAAGCGGTACCGGCCGGCTCGACGATTTCCGTGAGCGCGTGCGCTGGCTCATGGTGCGTGACGAGGATGCCGAGGTCTACACCGAGCATCACGGCAAGGGCACGCTCGAGTACCGCTTCCAGCCGCGCCGCGGTATCCCGTTTCCCGCATTTACCGCGGCGTCGGCCGATTATCCCGAGTTGCGCGTGGAGGCGGAGTGGGAGCGCGACGGCGAGCGCGGCCGCGCCCTGATCGAGAACGGCCAACTGGTCGAGACGAGCGCGACGCGGCTCGCCGAGGCGCAGCTCGAGGTCGCGGTCGGCGATGACGGCCGCCTCGACCTTGCGCTCGTCTGCATCCGCGGGGAAGACGGCTCGATCGCCGGCTACGTAGCCACAGCGGAGCGCCACACATATTTCCGCTACAAGGACAGCGTGCTCACGCTGGTCAATCCCGAGGAGCCGGATGCCAAGCTCGAGGAGGCGGCGCTGCGCTTCGCGGGGGAATGGATCTGGTACGACGAAGAAGACGCGGTGCTCGAGCGGGCGCGGTATGCGAATTACAACTTCCCGGTGCGCGGCGCAAACTTGAAATCCGACAAGCTTGCGCTGCTGCGCGCCAACGCCGGCCGCTATTCGACGCTCGATGAGAACGCCAAGGCGGCGTGCGAGGCCATTGCCGAGCAATGGCTGAAACGCTAGAGCCGCGCCGCCGTTCGGTTCAGTGCGCTTCGCCGGCCGGCCTGCACAGGATCGCCTACCGGGAATGGGGCGATGCGCGCAATCGCGACGTCCTCGTTTGCGTGCACGGCCTGACGCGCTCGAGCCGCGACTTCGACGAGCTCGCGCGCGCCCTGTGCGCGCAGTTCCGCGTCGTGTGCCCCGATGTGGCCGGGCGCGGCGAGTCCGACCGGCTCGCCGATCCGGAGCTTTACACCTGGGCGCAGTACGTCGCCGACATGGTGACGCTCATCGCGCGACTCGACGTGGAGGCGGTGAACTGGCTCGGCACCTCGATGGGCGGCCTGGTCGGCATGGCGCTCGCCGCTTTGCCGGGCAATCCGGTCGAGAAGCTGGTGCTCAACGATGCGGCGCCGGTCATCGGCCGCGCCGCCCTGGAGCGCATCGGCACCTACGTCGGCCAGGACCGCAGATTCGAGAGCTTCGAGGAAGGCGAGAAGTACGTGCGCGCGATTTCGGCGCCTTTCGGGCCGCACTCGGACGCGCAATGGCGCTTTCTCGCCGAGACCTGGTTGCGCCGCCAGGAGGACGGCAGCTGGCGGCCGCATTACGATACGCGTATCGCCGAAGCCTACCGCGCCTCCATGCCCGAAAAGGACCTCGAGCTTTGGCCTCTTTACGACGCCGTGCGCTGCCCGACGCTGCTCGTGCGCGGCGAGCATTCCGATTTGGTGTCGGCGCAGGTGGCTGCCGAGATGACGCGGCGCGGCCCGAAGGCGAAGGTGGCCGAGATCCGCGGCGTGGGCCACGCGCCGACGCTTCTGCATTCCGATCAGATCGCGGTCGTCCGCGATTTCCTACTTCAAGGAGAACCGACGTGAAGAAGACGCTTTTGCTTCTCGCAGTGTTGGCAACACCCGCGTTCGCGCAGCAGTCCACGCTCGACACGGTGCGCTCCAAGGGGCACGTGCAGTGCGGGGTGAACACCGGCCTCGCCGGGTTCTCGCAGCCCGATTCCAAGGGCGTTTGGAAAGGCCTCGACGTCGACCTTTGCCGCGCAGTCGCGGCGGCGGTGTTCGGCGACGCGAACAAGGTGCGCTACACGCCGCTCACCGCGCAGCAGCGCTTCACCGCGCTGCAATCGGGCGAAGTCGATATCCTCGCGCGCAACACCACCTGGACCATCACGCGCGACACGAGCCTCGGCTTGAACTTCGTCGGCGTGAACTACTACGACGGCCAGGGCTTCATGGTGCATCGCAAGCTCA
>JAICPQ010000285.1 GCA_025929745.1 Burkholderiales bacterium
CGACATCACGCAGGAGCAGATCGGGCGCGACCTCTCCGCCGCGTCGGTGTTTCCACCGCAGTGGAGATGAAAAATTGCGTGCAGCGCCTGCCGGCGCGCGTGAACCGCATCCTCGATCGCCTCGCCGACAACGAATTTCGCATGCACGTCGACGCGATCGACGAAGCTCGCCTCAAGGAGGGAATGCAGAAGGTCGCGAACCGCATTGCGCTCGGCCTCGTGCTCGCGGCGCTCATCGTCGGCGCCGCGCTTCTCATGGATGTGGTGACTTCGTTCCGCATTTTCGGTTATCCCGGGTTGGCAATGCTGCTCTTCCTTGCAGCCGCGGCGGCGGTGGGGCGCTTGCCGTCGTGATCCTGGCGAACGACATCAAGTCTCGCGGCCGCCGCAAGGTCGGTTGACCGCAGAATCGAATCGCGAAACTGCGCAAAGCTTGACAGGCCGCCCCGGGGTTCGTGCGCTATGCTCGCGCGCCGTGCGGGTCCTCATCATCGACGACGACACGGACCACGCGGAAAGCCTCGGTTATCTGTTGAAAGCAGACGGGCACCGTGTGGAGATCGCCTCCAATCCGCTATACGCGCTGTCGCTCGTGCGCCAGTTCACGCCGGAGGTCATCTTCATCGATATCGGCCTTCCTTACATGGATGGCCATAAGGCCGGCGAAAAGCTGCGATCGAGCTTCAAGGGTGCGCGCATCTACGCGATCACCGGCCGCTCGGACGACGAAACGCGACGCAAATCGAGCGAGGTGGGCTTCGACGGGCACCTCGTGAAGCCCGTCGACTACAAGCTGATCCGGGAACTGCTCACGGCTTGAAACTTGCATTCCGCGCGGACAACGTCCCACGGAAAGGAGAGCAGCGATGGCAAAAGGCAACGAAAAGTTGAACGCCCTTGAACTTCTCAAGCAAGACCACGCCAAGGTCAAGCAGTCCTTCAAGGAGTTCGAGAAGATGGATCACGAGGACGAGGCGACAATGCAGGAAATGGTGCGCGCGGTGTGCGCGGAGCTAAAAGCGCACACCACGATTGAAGAGGAAATCTTCTACCCGGCGGTGCGCGCGGCCATCGAGGACGAGGACCTCATGAACGAAGCGCAGGTCGAGCATGCTTCGGCGAAGGATCTCATCGCGCAGCTCGAAGGCATGCAACCCGACGATCCTTTGTACAGCGCCACCTTCACGGTGCTGGGCGAATACGTGCTTCACCACGTGAAGGAGGAAGAGTCCGAGATGTTCCCGCAGGTGCGCAAGGCGAAGCTCGACCTGGAGGAGCTCGGCGCCAAAATCATGGCGCGCAAGCAGCAGATCCTCGAATCGATGCCTGCTTAAAGCCGGCGCAACACAGTAACGTCGCTCGCGCCGCGCGCCGTCTCGACGAAGCCGAGATGGCGCGCGAGCCCGAGCATGTCGCGGTTCGCCTCGAGGATATTGCCGACGAGCGCCTCGTAGCCCGCGGCGCGCGCTGCGTTGCAGAGCCGCTCGAGCAGCGCGTGCCCCAGTCCCTTTCCCTGCCATTCGTCGGCGACGGTGAGCGCGAACTCCGCGCTGCGGCCATCGGCGTTGGGCGCGTAGCGCCCCACCGCGACGAATTCATCCTGCCAGAGCGCGACCAGCGCGAGCTCGCGGTCGTAGTCGAGCTGGGTGAAGCGCGCGAGGAGCTTCGGCGGCAGCTCGCGCATGTACTGCATGAAGCGTTGATAGCGCGAGCGCTCCGAAAGCCGATCGAAGAAGCGCCGCTCGCGCGCGGCATCCTCGGGGCGGATCGGCCTCACCTTGACGACGCGAGCGTCGCGCAGCTCGAGCATGCCTTCGAGCTCGGTCGGGTACGGATGGATCGCCATGTGACCGTAGCGCGGCCGCTCGGTGACCTGCGGATCGATGACCACGCGCGCGTCGGCGACTACGGACCCTTCCGGATGGGCGAGCACTGGGTTCAGGTCCATCTCGACGAGCCAGGGTAGCGCGCACACCATGCGCGATACGCCGGTGAGGATGGCGCAAAGTGCGTTCAAGTCGGCCGCCGGCATGTTTCGGTAACCCTCGAGCAGCCGGTGTACCCGCGTGCGGCGCATGAGGTCGCGCGCGAGCTCGGCATTGAGCGGCGGCAGCGCGACCGCAGTGTCGGCGAGCGCTTCCACCGAGACGCCGCCCGCGCCGAACGAGATCACCGGCCCGAACGCGGGATCGGTGGCGACGCCGACGAGCACCTCCCGCGCATGCGAAAAGCGCAGCATCGGCTGCACCACGACGCCGTCGATACGCGCGTCGGGTCGCAGGGCGCGCACATGGGCGAGCATGTCCTGGTACGCCGAGGCCACCATCTCCTCGTTCTGCAGGTTGAGGCGCACGCCGCCGACGTCGGACTTGTGCGTGATCTGGGGCGAGCGCACCTTGATCGCGACCGGAAAGCCGATCGCGCGCGCCGCGGCGAGCGCGGCAACACGGTCGGCGGCGACGATGGAACGCGGCACCGGCAGGCCGAAGGCGGCGACGA
>JAICPQ010000272.1 GCA_025929745.1 Burkholderiales bacterium
GCATCGCGCGGTCTACGATGCCGCGGTGCCGCTCATCGACCGTGTGCTCTCGTTATTGCTCGTGGAGGACCATGCCGAGGTGCGTGCCGCGTTGCGCGACTGGCTGCTGATGTCGCTGCCGCCTACGAAGGTGCGCGAGGCCGGCAGCATGGCCGAAGCGCTTGCCTGCACCGACGCTGCGCCGGTCGACCTCATCCTCATGAACCTCGAGCTCCCCGGACCGAACGGCATCGAAGCGACGCGCGCGCTGCGCAAGCGGCATCCGAAATGTCCCGTGGTCATCATGTCCGTGAACGACTCCGAAGCGCTGCGCACCGCCGCTCTGGACGCCGGCGCGCTCGCCTTCGTGTCCAAGCGCGAGCTGCCGCACGCGCTCCTTCCGCTGATCGGACGCCTGCCCGGATGAGCCCTCAAGTCCTCATCGTCGACGACGACCGCTCGGCGCTGTACGCGCTGAACGAAGTCTTGGGCGATCTGCCGGCCCAGCTCGTTTTCGCAACCTCCGGCGAGGAAGCGCTGCGCCAGGTGCTGAAAACCGAGTTCGCCGCGATTCTGCTCGACGTGCGGCTTCCGAACATGGACGGCTTCGAGGTCGCCGCCGCGATCCGCAGCCTCGAGCGCACCCGGCGCACGCCGATCATCTTCATGAGCGCCAACGAAGACCGGCGCAAGACGCCGCGCCCGACCTCGCATCCGGAGCGCTACTTCCGCAAGCCGCTCATCCCCGAACTCGTTCGCGCCACCGTGCTCGCCTATCTTCCGGCGCCCGCGGTTGAAGCCAGCCACTCCGAGCTGCACAACCGCGTTTGAATTTCGATGCACGAGCACTTCGTACAGCTCTACCAAGACCATAATCTGCTCGGCGAAGCGGTCGCGCGCTACATTGGGGCGGGGCTCAAGCGCGGCGAAGCGGCCATCATCATCGCCACGTCTGCGCACCGCGCAACTTTCCTCGAGTCCATCCCGAATGGTGAAGCGGCGATGCGCGAGGGAAAGCTCAACGTGCTCGACGCCGAGCGCACGCTGGCGCGTTTCATGGCGAACGGCATGCCGCAGTGGCTTCCATTTCGGGAAGCGATCGGCGGCTTGATCGCCGAGCTGAGGCTGCGCCATCCCACGGTGCGCGCCTACGGCGAAATGGTCGATGTGCTCTGGCAGCGCGGCGAGCGCGAAGCGGCGCTGCGGCTCGAGCAGTACTGGAACGAGCTCGGCCAGCTGCAGACTTTTTCGCTCTTTTGCGCCTACCAGATGGATCCGCTCGACAGCGCCGCGTACGGCGGCCCGCTCGAGTCGGTGTGCAAGGCGCACACGCATTTCATCCCATCCCACGACCCCGAGCGCTTCGACGCAGCGGTGCAGGAAGTGACGCGCAAAGTGCTCGATACGCCGCTCGCCCAGATCCTGCTCACGCTCGCCGCCAAGCACCGCCCGGCGACGCAAATGCCGGCGGGACAGGCGACGCTGTTCTGGCTGAAGCAGAACATGCCGCGCACCGCGGAGAAAGTCCTTAGCGAGCTTCGCGCCGGATCTTTGCCAGAAGCTTGACGAGCTCGTTCGGATCGTAGGGCTTCGCCACGTGGTGGTCGAAGCCGGCGAGGCTGGCGAGGATCTTGTCCGAAGCCTGTTTCCAGCCGGTCACGGCGACGAGCACCGGGCAATCGGCGCCGTGGCGCTGTCGCAGGCGCCGCGCGGCGTCGTAGCCGGTGACCTTCGGCATGCCGATGTCGAGCAGGATCACATGTGGCTTGAACGTGCGTGCGGCATCGAGTGCTTCCTCGCCGCCGTGTACCGTGCGCACCTCGTAGCCCTCGAGTTCGAGCAGCGTCGATAGCAGCAACGCGCCGTCGCGATCGTCGTCGGCGATAAGGACGCGCCGCCGCTGCGCATGCACGCCGGCTGCGCTCTCCGGCTGGGCGTCGCGTCGGGGTATCTCGGCCATCCGGCAGCGAGCATACCTACCTCGGGCGATCCCGTATTCGCCTGTAGCAGTTTGCTCGGTAGGTGCGCTAACCGAGGCGGGATACGCGGCGCCACCCGGGCGCTACTTTCGGGGCGGCGCCAGCGAGTGCCAACTGTTTGCCAGAGCGCAGGATGCAAGCGTCGCCGTGTCGCGACGAAGCGAAGCCGTGTAGTGCTGGCAACGACAGGAAACTCGGTGCCTTTCTACGCGCCGCGCAGTGTAAATTTCGACGCGTAAATCGAAGTCAATTCGAGGGAGCGCCACGTGAATCTGCCGCTGAAAGAAAGCGAAGTCTCCGCTGTCACGCACACGGAGGAGATGAATCAGATCTACTCCGCGCTCGTGTCCCTGCGCAAGGGAGACCCGACCGCCAAGCTCCCGCTGCACGGCACGCCGAGCTTCAGCAAGGTCGCGGAGGTGTTCAACGACCTCGTCGAGCAGAACGTCGCAATGGCCGAGGAGCTCGGCAAGCTCGCGCAGATGGTCGGCAAGGAAGGGAAGCTCAAGCGCCGCGCTTCGGTGCAGGGCGCGCGCGGTTTCTGGGCGCAAAAAGTCGAGAGCATCAACTCGCTGATCGACGACCTGGTGCACCCGACGAACGAGGCGGCGCGCGTGATCGGCGCCGTGGCGCAGGGCGACCTCTCGAAGACGATGGCGCTCGAAATCGACGGCCGTCCGCTCGAAGGCGAGTTCCTGAGGAACGCGAAGATCATCAACAAGATGGTGGACCAGCTCGGCGACTTCGCCGCCGAGGTGACGCGCGTGGCGCGCGAGGTGGGCACCGAAGGAAAACTCGGCGGCCAGGCCAAAGTGAAGGGCGTCGCGGGCGTGTGGAAAGACCTGACCGACAACGTGAACTCGATGGCCGGCAACCTCACCTCGCAGGTGCGGAACATCGCCGACGTGAC
>JAICPQ010000191.1 GCA_025929745.1 Burkholderiales bacterium
ATGGCCGCTATGAGGCCCCAACGGGTCTCTGCGATGGAGAACATCGCATCGTCGCCGGCGATCACGATGTCGCAGGCGGCGACGATTCCGGTGCCGCCGCCAAAGCAACCGCCCTGGACCAGCGCCACGGTGGGCACTGCGAGCATGTTCAGCCGGTGCACGGCAAGCGCAGTGGCGCGCGAGGCGCTCTCGTTCTCCTCGCGCGACTGCGCAGCAACCGCGCGGATCCACTTTAGGTCGGCCCCGGCCTGGAAATGCCGGCCGGCGCCCCTTAAGACGAGCACGCGAACCTCCGAGCCGACGGCGTCCATGGCATCGTGCAGGCCCTGGATGAGCGCCGCGTCGTAGGCATTGTTCACTTGCGGGCGGTTGAGCGTCACCGTCGCGACGCCGCGCGCATCCACATTCCACAGCACAGGCCCGTTAGCCATCGATCGTCGTCCGTATAAGCCCGCGGCCTACGACGCCGCGCATATCCAATGATGCAACAGTAGCGCTGAAATGGACGCAGTAGCGAGCCCCCGGCATTTCTAGGATGGCGGCCATTACATCCGGCGGACTCGAGCATTGCTCGGGCGCAAGCCTACTGCGCTTTACGCGCAGGCCATCACGGAGCGGTTGCGCACACCGCAAGCGGAAACTGCCGTCTGTTTCTTTGCAAGATCGGTGTTGAGACTAAGGCTTTCGGGAACGTATGTACGCGATCGACGTCAGTTGCGGTGTCCGCTTTGCCGTGACGATCGGACTACTGCCTACGTACCCCCGCAGAGCTTCCACCTTAGGTTTGCGGTGATCGCAGAACGCCGCTATTCGCTGCAGAAGGTGGAGTCTGTCGCGCGTAAGAACCATCGTTCCCGGGGTGGCCCAGGCAGGATAAACGCACGCCGTTACAGTCGGCAGGCTTAGACAAGTGCCATTCGGCCCGGGAGACCGCCGAGCAAACGGAAGGAACTGATGCCAGGATGTTCGGGACCAATGACGCCCGGCTGACACCTTCTTACCCTTACCAAGTCGGCGCCTGCTAGTGTGGACAGAGTTATGCAAAAGGGAAAGGTCGTACTAAGCCGAATGGGAGGCAAGCCAACGATGAAGCCCACCGTTCTATTAATCGATCTCGCGCGCGGTGTGCTCAAGCGCTACGTCGCCGGCCACGCTGTCGAGCGCATTCACATCACGGACAGGCGCGAGTTCGACCGCAGCTTCACACCCTCGGACGCCGAGCGCATCCGCCAGGGCGTATACAAGTTCAGAGCTAACACCTAGCCACGGGCATCCATGAGCACCGTTAAAGAGACACTGCGCAAGCTGATCCAAAGCCTGTCACCCGAGGACCGGGCGTTGGCAAAGAAAGTTATCCAGAAGGCGCTGGCCGCTAAGTCAGCCAAACGCCGGCAAGCACGGGACGGTAGCCTGACGCAATAACCGTTTCATTCAGGCCGGCGCACTACCGAGCTGCGCTGGCCCTTTCAAGCCCTCGGCCATTTGTTTCCTTGGACCGGGGGCTTTTCTTTTCCGGCTCAAGGCGCTCCAGGCGACTACGCCACCGAAGCAACACCGAACGCTATCTCCGGGCGATGTTACAAGACTGGAGTATTAGACCATCTAGACTCATGATTCAGGCGATCGAAGACGAGCTCTTGAACGACAGAATCTTAGAACACACGCCGATGATGCAGCAGTATCTGCGCATCAAGGGCGAGCATCCGCACATCCTGGTGTTCTACCGGATGGGCGACTTCTACGAGCTTTTCTACGACGACGCCGAAAAGGCCTCGCGCCTGCTCGACCTCACTCTCACGCAACGCGGTGCGTCCGCCGGCGCACCGGTGAAGATGGCCGGCGTGCCGGTGCACGCGGTCGAGCAGTACCTCGCCAAGCTCGTGAAGATGGGCGAATCCGTTGCGATCGCCGAGCAGCTCGGTGATCCCGCGACGTCCAAGGGTCCGGTTGATAGGCAAGTGACGCGCATTGTCACGCCCGGAACGCTCACCGATTCGGAGCTCCTCGACGACAAGTCGGAAAACATTCTCCTCTCCCTCTACCGCGACAAGGCAACGGTGGGCCTTGCCTGGCTATCGCTCGCAAGCGGCGCGCTGCGTGTCGCCGAGGTCGCGCCGCAGGCGCTCGAGAACGAGCTGAAGCGCATCGGTCCCGCCGAGGTCCTCGTGGCGGACGACGTTCATATGCAGGGGTTCCTCAGCACGCGCCTGCCCGCCTGGCATTTCGACGTCGAAGGCGGCCGCAAGAAACTCCTAAAGCAGCTCGGCGCAGCCTCGCTCGCGGGCTACGGCTGCGAAGACCTGACGCTCGCGATCGGGGCGTGTGGCGCGCTCCTTGAGTACGCGGCGCGCACGCAGGGCCAGGCGCTCGCGCATATCACTGCGGTGAGCGCCGAGCGCGCCGGCGAGTTCGTCAGGCTCGACGCCGCGACGCGCCGCAATCTCGAGCTCACCGAGACACTGCGCGGCGAAACCTCGCCGACCCTCTTCTCTCTCCTCGATGAATGCGCGACCGGCATGGGCAGCCGGCTCTTGCGCCACTGGCTGCACCATCCGCTGCGCGACCGCGCCGCACTGAGCGCGCGCCACGACGCCGTCAGCACCGGCTTCGACGTTCACAAGGTCCTGCGGCGCTTCTCGGATGTGGAGCGCATCACCGCGCGCCTTGCCTTGAAGAGCGTGCGGCCGCGCGAGCTGGCCGGCTTGCGCGACAGCCTCAAGCTTCTGCCCGAGCTACGCCAAGCGCTACCGGATACCGCGTCCCTATTGAGGGAACTGGCGGACCACCTCCGGACCCCGGTTGATGCCCTCGCGCTCCTGGAGAAGGCAATTCACCTGGAACCCGCCGCACGGGTGGTGGACGGCGGTGTCATCGCCGACGGCTACAGCGCGGATCTCGACGAGCTGCGCCGTTTGCAGAGCGATTCCGGCCAGTTCCTGGTCGAGCTCGAAGCGAGGGAAAAAACGCGCACCGGCATTCCGAACTTGCGCGTCGCGTACAACAGCGTGCACGGCTATTACATCGAGGTCACGAGCTCGCATGTCGCGAAGGTGCCCGACGACTACCGGCGCCGCCAGACGCTGAAGAACGCCGAGCGCTACATCACCCCGGAGCTGAAGGCCTTCGAGGACAAGGCACTCTCGGCGCGCGAGCGCGCCTTGGCGCTCGAGAAGTCGTTGTATGAAACCGTGCTCGAGCACCTGCAGGCGCATCTTGCGAAGCTGCAAGCGATCGCGCGGGGGCTGGCGCAGGTCGATGTCCTATCGACGTTCGCGTCCATCGCCCACAAACGGAATTACGTGCGCCCGAGTTTTGCGCACGACGCCTGCATCGAAATCGAGGGCGGCCGGCACGCGGTGGTCGAGGGGCAGATCGAAAACTTCATCGCCAATGACTGCCGCCTTTCGCCGACGCGCCGCCTGCTCCTCATCACCGGCCCGAACATGGGCGGCAAGTCCACCTACATGCGACAGGTGGCGCTCATCGTGCTCCTCGCGCACGTCGGCTCGTTCGTTCCGGCGCGCGCGGCGCGCATCGGGCCGGTCGACCAGATCTTCACGCGCATCGGCGCCGCGGACGACCTTGCCGGCGGGCGCTCGACGTTCATGGTCGAGATGACCGAAAGCGCGGCGATCCTGCACAACGCCACCGATCGAAGCTTGGTCCTCATGGACGAAGTCGGGCGCGGAACCTCCACTTTCGACGGCCTCGCCCTCGCCTGGGCGATCGCGCGCCATCTCGTAGAGAAGAATCGAAGCTTGAGCCTCTTCGCCACGCACTACTTCGAGATGACGCGTCTCGCGCTCGAGTACAAGGAAGTGGCGAACGTGCACCTCGACGCGGTGGAGCACAAGGACACGGTCGTCTTCCTGCACGCCGTGGAAGAAGGGCCGGCGAGCCGCAGCTACGGCTTGCAGGTCGCTGGCCTCGCCGGCGTGCCGCGGCCGGTGATCCGGCAGGCGAAGCGCTACCTTCAGCTCCTCGAAGAATCGAGCCTTGCGCGCGGCAACCAGCACGACCTCTTTTCGCGCAAGGAAGAACCCGAGCCCGAGCCCGCGCTCGATCCGCTGCGCGAGGCGATGCAGGGGGTAAACCCGGACGAGCTCACGCCGCGCGAGGCGCTCGAGCTTCTTTATCGGCTGAAGCGCCTGTGAAGCTGGAAGGCCTGCGGGTCCTCGACCTCTCGCTTTTCCTGCCGGGTCCCTACCTCACGCTCATGCTCGCCGACCACGGCGCCGAGGTGATCAAGGTGGAGCCGCCCGGAGAAGGGGATCCGACGCGCCATCTTGGCCTTGCCGACGGGCCTAGCACGGTTTACTTCCGCAATCTCAACCGCGGCAAGAAGAGCGTGGTGGTCGACCTGAAGAACTCGCAAGAGCGCGAGGCGCTCCTCAGGATCTGCGATACGGCCGATGTGTTCGTCGAGTCGTTCCGGCCCGGCGTAATGGATCGTCTGGGCGTTGGCTACGAGGCCGTACGTGCGCGCAACCCGCGCATCGTCTACTGCTCGATCAGCGCGTTCGGCCAGCAAGGTCCATTGCGCGATCGCCCTGCGCACGACCTCGCGGTCGAATCGCTCGCCGGGACAATCAGCCTGAACCTCGGCCAGGACGGCAAGCCGAGCATCCCCGCCCTGCCGGTCGCCGACCTGCTCTGCGCACTGCAGGGCCTCTCGGGTATCCTCATGGCGCTCCTGCGCCGCGAGAAGACCGGCAAGGGCGATTACATCGACATGGCGATGTACGACGCGATGCTCGCCGGCACCGCCAACGTCCTCGGGCCGACGCTCGCGGAGAATCGCCAGCCGGTCGCGCGGCACGAGCGCACCACCGGCGGCTCGGCTTTCTACCGCCTTTACGAGACGGCCGACGGCCGCTGGCTCGCGCTTGGCGGCCAGGAAATGAAGTTCGTGAAGAACCTGCTCCGCGCGCTTGGACGGCTCGACCTCGCGCCGCTGTGCGAGAAACCGGGACCGCACCAGCAGCCGGTGATGGACTTCCTCGAGGGAGTTTTCAAGAGGAAATCCCTGAAAGAAAGCCTCGAGTTCCTTGCGCCGCTGGATGTCTGCTACGCGCCGGTCAACACGCTCCCCGAGGCGCTCGAAGCCGCGGCCGGCAAGCTCCTCAGGGACGAATCGGGCCGACGGCACCTCGCGCCGCCGGTGCGCTTCCGCGACGAGCCCGCCCGGCCGACGCTGCGCGAGCCGCGGCTGGGCGAGCACGACGCGCTGAAGAAACGTTAAAGCCTAATCCGCCCTCACCGGACGCA
>JAICPQ010000268.1 GCA_025929745.1 Burkholderiales bacterium
CACGTGGAGCGCGGCGGCGTCGGCCTCGGAGTGGATCGCGACCGTGCGGACGCCGAGCATCCGGCACGCGCGGAGGACGCGCATCGCGATCTCGCCCCGGTTGGCGATGAGGATCTTGCCGAACATCTAGCCGAGGATGAAAAGCGGCTGGCCGTATTCGACGGGCTGGCCGTTCTCGACGAGCACCGCCTTCACCACGCCGGATGCGTCGGCCTCGATCTCGTTCATCAGCTTCATCGCCTCGATGATGCAGATCGTGTCGCCCTCCTTCACCGATTGGCCAACTTCGACGAACGGCTTCGCGTCGGGCGAAGGCGAGCGGTAGAAGGTTCCGACCATGGGCGCTTTAACGACATGCCCTTCTTGGCCAGCAGGCTCTGCCGGGGGGGTTGCGGCGGGTTTGGCCTCCAGTGCCGCCGCCGGCGCAGGAGCTGCGGCCGGCGCGGCGGTCGTCATCAGGCTGACCGTCCCGCCCTTGACGATCTTGACCTTCTCTTCCCCCTCCGTGATCTCGAGCTCGGCGATGCCCGATTCCTGGACCAAGTCGATCAGCTTCTTCAACTTGCGCAGGTCCATGGATCCCTCCTCGATCCCGGCAATTTAACGGCTTTTCGCCGCTGAACGCGGCATTTAGCGAAAGCGACGCTTGCGCACCCCTGTTGCTCGCCGGGGGTGGGCTAGCGTCGCGGGCGCATTATACGTACAGATCGATGCACTTAGGGCGCCGATTCACGCAACATGGCCGCCAGTTCGGCCGCACCGACCCGCTCCATTACCCGCCCCGCTTGTGACGTTTTCAGCGCCAAGCGCTCGTCCCGGGAGTCGAAAACCGACAATTTGAGCGGCGCGCCCTCCCAATCTAGGAGGAAGACGCTCACCGCGTGCGCGCGCTCACCGGAGAACCGCCGCGCTTCCTGAGTGCTGAAAGAGACACCTCGCTCGAGGAGATCGATCTCGACATCTTTGGGTGTCTGCGGAAAAAGCTGCAGCTCGATCTCGGCATAAGGACCCGCAGTGCCCTTGAGGACCGGGCCCGTCAGATATGGATGAAACCGTTTGAATGCGCGCATGGCGTCCAGCGCCGCGCGCCGCAAAGCCGCGATGCGCTCGGAATGCTCCTGGGGCTGATAAAGCGCGCGGTACGCATGCAGCTCCGCCTCGATCTCGTCGTTTCGGGGTAGTGATTCGGTGTCGGACGCACCGAGACGGCGCGCGGCCTTTCGCTTGGCGAGGGCGAAATTGTCAATGCCGTCTTCGGCCATGATGCGCGCCGCTTCGGCGGCAATGCGGGCACGCATGTTCGTCTGGCGCTTCGCCTTGCGGCTCACCGCTTGGATTCAATCATAGAATCTCGTCGCTTCATGGCGGCGCACCTGCACATCCTCGGTATCTGCGGCACGTTCATGGGCGGGATCGCCGCGATCGCCAAGAGCGCGGGGTACCGCGTGACCGGCTGCGACGCCAACGTTTATCCTCCGATGAGCGATCAGCTGCGCGCGCTCGGCATCGAGCTCACTGAGGGTTACGGCGCCGACCAGCTCGCCCTGCGGCCGGATGTCTGGGTCGTGGGTAACGTGGTAACGCGCGGCAACCCGCTCATGGAAGCGATTCTCGACGCCGGAGATCGTTACATTTCCGGCCCGCAGTGGCTCGCGGAGCACACACTCCTTAGTAAGCATGTGCTCGCTATCGCTGGAACCCACGGTAAAACGACCGTGTCTGCCATGCTCACTTGGATATTGGAGCGCGCCGGCTTGAACCCGGGCTTCTTGATCGGCGGCGTCCCTAACGACTTTCCCGTCTCCGCGCGCCACACCGGCTCGCGCTTTTTCGTAATCGAAGCGGACGAATACGATACCGCGTTCTTCGACAAGCGCTCGAAGTTCGTCCACTACCGCCCGCGCACTGCAATTCTCAACAATATCGAGTTCGATCATGCAGACATCTTCGATGATCTTGCGTCGATTGAGCGCCAATTTCACCATTTGGTACGAATCGTCCCCAAGTCGGGCCGCGTGGTTGCTAATGGGGCGGACGAGCACGTGAAGCGAGTGCTCACAATGGGTTGTTGGAGTCCGGTGGACGCGTTCGGAATAACGGACGGGTGGCAGGCAGGTGAGCCGGACGGCGATGGCGCCTTCGAAGTCTTATTCGTAGGGCAACTTATGGGGCGCGTGCATTGGTCGCTTCTCGGCCATCACAACAGATTGAACGCGCTGGCGGCACTGGCGGCGGCGCGACATGTGGGCGTCGAGCCGTCGGCTGGTATCGACGCACTGAAAAGCTTTGGCGGCGTGCGGCGCCGCATGCAGGAGCGCGGCAAGGCGAGGGCAGTCACCGTATACGACGACTTCGCGCACCACCCGACCGCCATTCGCACCACGCTCGAAGGTCTGCGTCAGCGCGTCGGGAAGGCGCGCATTCTCGCTGTGCTGGAGCCGCGCTCGAACACCATGAAGCGCGGTGTCATGAAAGACGCTTTGCCGCCGAGCCTGGCGCAGGCGGACCGCGTGTATGTCTATACCGCAGGACTCGGTTGGGACGCCCGCTCGCTTTTCGCGCTCCTCGGCGCACGCGCGCGTTGCGAAGAGGATCTCGGTGCGCTGGTCGAGGCAATCGTGGCGGAGGCGAGGGCAGGCGACCACGTCCTCGTCATGTCGAACGGCGGCTTCGGCGGCATCCACGAGAAATTGCTTGCTCGTCTATCTGCACGGGTTTAATTCGTCGCCCCATTCGCACAAGGCGCAGGTGATGCAGCGCTTCATGGCCGAGCACGGCCTGGCGCACGAGTATGCGTGCCCGGCGCTTCCGCCGCTTGCGCGCGACGCGCTCCGCGCTATCGAGCCGCTGCTGGCGCGCAAGCCATGTCTGCTCGGTTCTTCCCTTGGCGGCTTCTACGCGACTTATCTCGCAGAGAAGCATGGCTTGCGGGCGGTGCTGATCAATCCAGCGATCGACCCGCACGTCGGATTGCGCGCCTACCTCGGCCCGCA
>JAICPQ010000116.1 GCA_025929745.1 Burkholderiales bacterium
GACGCCGAACATCCGCACGCCGAGCTCCCAGACGATGAGGAGCAGGAGAAAAACCGCGAGCGCGCCGCCGCGCTTACGCAACCAGCCGTTCACGGCTCGAAGGTCCCGTAGTCGGCGGGCATGTTGAGCTCGAGGAGCTCAAGGTCGCCAGAGCGCGCGATCACGTTGTGCGGCACGCCCGCGGGCTGCGACAGCGCGGAGCCGGCGGTCACCGTGACCTCGCCCTCCACGCCCTCGAAGCGGAACGTGATCCAGCCTTTGAGGACGTAGATGAAGTGCGCCTGCATGTCGTGCCAGTGCCAGCCGGTCGGCGAGAAATCGCCGCCGACGGCGCGGATGTGCCTCATGCCGAGCCTGCCGCCGGTCGCGGCGGCGAGCCCGAGGTCACGGTACTCGGAACCGGCGCGCAGGCCTTCTCGGTGGAACTTCGCGTCCTCGCCGCGCGCGAGCCGCAGCTCCGAGAGCGCTTCGGCAAGCGGTTTCGGGCCAGCGTACGCGGGCTTTGCCATGCCAGGAACTCCACACCGGGCGGGAGCTTGCCCATAAAATCGGCTCGCGATCATGAGCTACCACAACAATCCGACAGAACCGAAGCTCAAGCTCCCCGCCGGCGCGTGCGACGCGCATTTCCACGTCTTCGGTCCGCGCGACAAGTTCCCGTACGCGAAGGACGCGCCCTACGTACCGGAGGTCGACGCGCCGAAGGACGTGCTCATTGATCGGCACATGTTTCTTTCTATCGAGCGCGGTGTGGTGGTGCAGTCCGCCGCCCATGGCCTCGACAATTCGGCGGCGGCCGATCTCCTCGCCGAGAAGAAGGGAAGCTACGTCGGTGTGGCGCTCGTCCCGGTGAATGCGGACATGTCGCTTCTCAAGAAGCTGCACGAGCAGGGCTTCCGCGGCGCGCGCTTTAATTATCTGCAGCATCTGGGTGGGGGGCCTGCGATGCCCGAGTTGATGAAGCTCGCCACCAAGCTCGCGGTGCTCAACTGGCACCTGCAGCTCCACGTCGAGAGCTCGATGATCGTGAAGATGACCCCCGAACTCAAGCTTTCGCCAGTGCCGGTGGTGATCGATCACATGGGACGCGTCGACGCCTCGCGCGGCCTCGACCAGCCGGGCTTCAGGCATCTTCTCAAGCTCATGGAGGACAAGCGCTTCTGGGTGAAAGTGAGCGGCCTCGAGCGCGCCTCGCGCCAGGGCTCACCCTATGCCGACGCCGTGCCCTTCGCGCGTAAGCTCGTCGCCGAGTTCGGCGATCGCGTGATCTGGGGCAGCGACTGGCCGCATCCGAACCTCGATTCGATTCCCGACGACGGCGTGCTCGTCGACCTGATCGCGGAGTTCGCCAACGAGGCACAGCGCCAGGCACTCCTTGTCGACAACCCGATGAAGCTCTACAAATTCCGCGCATGAAGCGACTGCTATTAGGCTTGATTTTTCTTCCCCTCCTGGCCTTCGGGCAGGCCTATCCGAACAAACCAGTCCGGCTCATCGTCGGCTTTCCGGCCGGAGGGCCTGCGGACATCTTCGGCCGCGCGCTCGCGCACGGCATGGCAAGCGAGCTGGGTCAGCCGGTCGTGGTGGAGAACATCGCGGGCGTCGGCGGCGTGCTCGGTGTCGATCGCGTGGCGAAATCCGCTCCCGACGGCTACACGCTCTGCATCAACAGCGCGTCACCGCTCGTTATCGCGCCCTACTCGCTCACCAAGATTCCCTACGACGTAAAGAAGGACTTTGCCTTCGTCACGCTCGTGGTGCGCGTGCCGGAGGTCGTGGCGGTCCATCCGTCCGTTCCGGCGGGCACGCTGGCGGATCTCATCTCGTACGCAAGAGCGAATCCTGGCAAAGTGAACTTCGGCTCGGCCGGTAGCGGCAGCATTACCCACCTCGCGGGCGAGCTTCTCAAGGCCGAAGCGAAAGTCGATCTGGTCCACGTCCCGTATAAGGGCGCCGCCCCAGCCGTGAACGACCTGCTTGGCGGCCAGGTGCAGATGGGCATCTTCGACGTGCCGGTGCTCCTCGCCCACATCCGCAGCGGCAAGCTGAAAGCGCTCGCCATCACGAGCGCGACGCGCGCGCCCTCGTTACCCGAAGTGCCCACGACTGGCGAGCTCAACTACCCGAACGTAAACTCGGACAACTGGTACGGGCTCATCATGGCCGCCGCGACGCCAGCCGACATCCAGCGGCGCGTTCACAGCGCGGCGGTGGCCGCGCTCAAATCAAAAGCGGTGGAGGAGCAGTTCTCGAAGGTGGGCGGCATCGCTTCGCCCGGCTCGCCGCAGGAATACGCCAAATTCATTGCGTCCGAGCAGACGAAGTGGTCGAAGATCGTGCAGGCGATCGGCTTCAAGGAGTAGCGAGCGCCTCGAGCTTTCGCCGCATGTCGTCGGGGAGCGCGATGCCCTTGCGCTCCGTGGTGTCAAAGCACACTTCGACCGCCTTCTCCGTCGCACAATGCGTCATCGAATCCGCCTCGTAGAGGCGCAACTCGTATGCGAAGCTCTTCGTCCCTACTTTGGTGAAGGCGCCGCGCACGAGCGCGAGCTGTCCGGCGGTGATCTCGTGATGGAAGTCGATGGTGAGCGTCACCATCACCGTGCCGAGTCCGCGCTTGCGGATGTCGGCAAGCGAGATTCCCGCCATCGCGAGCATGTGCCAGCCGGCGTCGTCAAAGAACGCGGCGTAGTGGCGCACGTTCATGTGGCCGTAGGTGTCGCAGTGCGCTGGCATCACCATCGTGCGCGAGAGGTCGATCCATTTCATATGGGCATGATCATTGCGGCAGCCGGGCATGAACCGCAAGCGAAATTCCGAAAAGCTCGAGCCGCAGGAACAGCCCATCGAGCCCGAGATGCAGAAAAGGCCCGATGAGGCCGAGCACAGTCGCGACCCGGCGACCGAGCCGCCCAAAGAGAAGCGGCGCGACGATCTCTAGGTAAACTTCGGGCGGTGTTCCGCCCGAACGCACTGAAGCGGCGCCTCGCCGCGGGCCGGCGCGCGCTCGGCTGCTGGACCGTGCTGGGGAGCCCGCCGGTCATCGAGCTCCTCGCCTACTGCGGGTTCGACTATCTGTTGCTCGACCAGGAGCACGGCTTCGGCGAGCCTTCGGCGCTTCTGCATTCCCTGCAAGCGATGGCCGCCACGCCCAACTGCACCTCGGTCGTGCGCGTGCCATCCAATGATGCGCATTATCTGAAGCGCGTGCTCGACGCGGGCGTCGAAGGGGTGATGGTGCCGAACGTGGAAACGGCAGACGACGCGCGCGCCGTCGTGGCCGCGTGCCGCTACCCGCCCCGGGGCCGCCGCGGTTCCGCGCTCGGATCGGCGCGCGCTTCCGACTACGGGATTTCTTCAGCGAAATACAAGATCGAGGCAGCGAACGAGTTGCTGATCGTGGTGCAGATCGAGTCGCCGAAAGCGGTCGAGAACATCGGCGCGATCGCGGCGGTCGAAGGCATCGACGTCCTCTTCATCGGTCCGCACGATCTCTCGGGTACCGTCGGGCAGCTCGGCGACCTTAAGCACCCGGAAGTCGCGAAACTCATCGCGCGCGCCGAGGAAGCGATCACGAAAAGCGGCAAGCCGATGGGCACCGTGCCGCATCCCGGCACCACGTGGCGCGAGATGTTCCAGCGCGGCTACCAGATGATCAACGCGGGGAGCGACGTCGGGCGTCTGCGCGACGCGGCGCTCGCCGATATCAAGGAGTTCCGTAGTGTTTACCCTGAATAGCCTTCCACCACCCCTGGAGGCGCAGCTCGTCGCGAAGTTGCTGAAAGCCGAGCCCGCGACCATCGGCCACTTCCGAAACACCGGCTTCATGGACCCGGCGATCCGTGCGATGCAGTCCGACGTGCGCATCGCCGGCCCGGCGGTCACGGTACGCGCGCCGGGCATGGACGGCACGATCGTCGGCTACGCGCTCGGACAAGTGCGGCGCGGCGACGTGCTCGTCATCGACCGCGCGGGCGACCACCGCCACGCCGCGTTTGGCGGGCTGGTCGCCTATGCGTGCAAGGTGGCGGAAATCGCCGGCGTAATCATCGACGGCATGGCGACCGACATCGGCGAGGTGCGCAAGTACGGCGTGCCGCTTTGGTGCCGCGGGCTCTCGGCCGTCACGACGAAGCGCATCGGCCTCGCGGGCGAGTTCTGCGTGCCGGTCAGTTGCGGCGGCGTCTCCGTGCATCCGGGCGACATCATCATCGCGGATGAATGCGGCATCGTCGTGCTGCCTCGTGCGGAGGCGGAGGGCGCGGCCGAGCGGGCCATCGGCATGCAGGACGCCGAAGTCAATTCGCGCAAGCGCCTCGACTCGGGCGAAAAGCTGCCCGATATCTCAGGCGCGACGAAAGTGCTTCAAGACGCGATGGCTAAGCAGAAGAGCTAGCAAGATCGAGAGCCGCGCGCGCGACGACGCGCACGCCGATCGGAATCGCGAGCTCGTTGCAGTCGTAGTTGGCGCGATGGATCGCGGTATCGAGGCCGTCGATCTTCGAGCCGATGCGCAGGTGCGCCGCCGGGACTTTCTCGGCGAACCACGCGAAATCCTCGCTGCCCATCGAAGGCTCGGGCAGCTCGAGCACGTTGTCCGCTCCGAGCTCGTTGCGCGCGCTGGAAAGAAGCTTTGCGAGCACGTCCTTGTTGTTCCTGAGCGCCGGCGCGACTCGGTCCCACTTGAGCTCGTAATCGATGCGCATGCCGAGCTTCATGCCCTCGAGCATGCGGCGCATCGCGGCTTCGATCTTCTCGGAAAGCCCGGCCTCCATGGTGCGCACGATGCCCTTCAAGTGCGCGGTGCCGGCGATGACGTTGCGCGCGGTGCCGGCGTGGAACTCGCCCACGGTCACGACCGCCGGCGATAGCGGCTTCACCTCGCGGCTTACGATCGTCTGAAGTTGAGAAACGAAGTACGCGCCCGCGGCGAGCGCATCGACCGCAAGGTGCGGATGCGCGCCGTGACCATCGCGGCCCTTGAGCACCACATCGAACGCGTCGGCCGACGACATCACCGCCTCGGCGTTGTAGCCGACCTTGCCCGCCGGCACGGCCGGCCAGTTGTGATAGCCGAGGATCAAATCCATCTTCGGATCGTCGAGCGCACCGTCGGCGATCATCGCGCGCGCGCCGGAGAGCGTTTCCTCGGCCGGCTGGAAGATGAACTTCACCTTGCCGTGCAGCGAATCGCGCATTTCGGCGAGCGCGACCGCCGCGCCGAGCGCGATCACGGTGTGCACATCGTGCCCGCACGCGTGCATCTTTCCCGCCACTTTGGAGGCGAATGGCAGTCCGGTCTGCTCGTGGATCGGCAGCGCGTCCATATCGGCGCGGATGCCGATCGTCGGCCCCGGCTTCGCGCCCTCCACCATCGCGATCACGCCGGTCTTGCCGATGCCGGTGCGCGCGGCGATCTTGTGCTTGCCGAGAAACGCCGTGACCGCTTTCGCCGTCTCGTGCTCCTCGAACGCGAGCTCGGGATGCTGATGCAGCTGCTTGCGCAGCGCGACGAGGTCGGGAGTGAGACGGTCGGTGATCTGGGCGAGGCGCGTGTCGGAGGGCATGACAGAATTATCCGAATGGTGGTTCGTCCGCTGCAAGGGGAGTTCGCTGCCGAAGTGATCGGCCTGCGCCTGCCGGTCGACGATGCCACCTTCCGCGACGTCGAGCTGGCCTGGCTGCGCCATCCGATTCTGGTGTTCCGCGATCTGCAGATGACGCCGCAGCAGCACATCGCCTTTACTCGGCGCTTCGGCCCGCTGCACATCATGGAGCCGCTGCAGTACAACCTGCCCGGCTACCCGGAGATATTCGTCGTCTCCAACGTGGAGGAAGGCGGCAAGGCGCTCGGCATGAAGCGCGCCGGCTGGGGTTGGCACACCGACGGCGAGGACAAGGCGATCCCGAATGCCGGCTCGATGCTCTACGCGCTCGAGCTACCGCCCGAAGGCGGCGACACGCTCTACGCCGACGGGTATGCGGCGTACGAGGCGCTTTCTGCTGACGTAAAGGACAAGATCCGGGGCCGTCGCGCCTGCTTCAGCCGGATCAAGCTCCATCACGTCCACTACCCGCACCTCCCGGCGCTCACCGAAGAGGACAAGCGCAAGCGACCCGACGTATGGCATCCGCTCGAGCGCCGGCACCCCAAGTCCGGCCGCACCGCCCTCTACATCGGCCGCTGGGCGTGCGCCATCGAAGGCATGCCCGAGGACGAGGGCGCACAGCTCGTGCGTTGGCTGCAGGAGTTCTCCGTGCGCCCTGAATTCGTCTACCGCCACCGCTGGCGCCTGCACGACGCGGTGCTCTGGGACAACCGCTGTGCGCAGCACTGCGCCACGCCGTTCGACGACGCGAAGTACCGCCGTCACATGCTGCGCACCACCCTCGAGGGCGACGCGCCCATGATGGCTACATCTCCAGCGCGCTCTCTCGCGTCGCCGTAAACCACACCGGGTCGCCGACCTGAAAGCGCGGCCCGGCTCCGTCGTTCGGCGCTTCGACGAGCGCGCGCTCGCCTTGTAAGTCGAGGTGGTACTCGAGCGTCGCCCCGAGATATAGGACGTTGCGAACCGTTCCCTGGCGCGCGAAGCCGCTCGAGGGCTGCTCGCGCGAGAGCCGCGCGCGTTCAGGCCGGATGGCGACCGTCTTGCCGTTTGCCTGAAAGAAATTCATGCGGCCGATGAACTCGGCGGCGAATCGGCTCGCCGGCTTCTCGTAGATCTCCGCCGGCCGGCCGATCTGCTCGATACGGCCCGCGTTCATCACGGCGATGCGATCCGACATGACGAGCGCCTCGCCCTGGTCGTGCGTGACGAACACCGTGGTGATGCCGAGCCTGCGCTGGATCCCGGCGATCTCCACGCGCATCTCTTCGCGCAGCTTGAGATCGAGGTTGGAGAGCGGCTCGTCGAGCAAGAGCACCGCGGGCCGGATGACGAGCGCGCGTGCAAGCGCGACGCGCTGGCGCTGCCCGCCCGAGAGCTCGAGCGGGCGGCGCTCGGCGAGGCCGCGCAGCTGGACTAGGTCGAGCGTCTCTTTGACACGCTGGCCGATCTCATCCGGCGCGGTTTTTCTCATCTTCAAGCCGAAAGCGACGTTCTGCCCCGCGGTCATGTGCGGAAAGAGCGCGTAATCCTGGAACACGACGCCGATGTCGCGCTTGAAGGACGGAAGCCCGGCGACCGGCCGGCCTTTGAGGAAGATCTCACCTGCGCTCGGCGCGAAAAAGCCGGCGATGAGCCCGAGCGTGGTTGTCTTGCCGCAGCCCGAAGGACCGAGCAGCGTCAGGAACTCGCCTTCGCGCACTTCCAAGTCGACGCCCGCCACGGCGACGGTGGCCCCGTAGCACTTCTCGATGCCCGCAAGCCGCAGGGCCGGCTCAGACACGATCGCGCTGACCGTAGATGAAATCGCCGAGGCCCGTCACGCGCTCCACAATCACGACAAGAACCAGCGGCAAGAGGAGCGTGATCACCGAGACCGCGGCAAGCGTAGGCGCAAAGCCGAATTCGAGAAAACCGAGGATCTTCACGGTGATCGGCACCTCGCCGGGCCGTACGAGGAAAAGAGAGAGATTGACGTCGGTAAACGAGTGCACGAAGGCGAACACCGCGCCTGCGACGATGCCACTCTTGATGAGGGGAAATACGACGTGCAACAGCGTGCGCCAGCGCGATGCGCCGAGACTGGCGGCCGCGAGCTCTACGTTCGGCGGGAGCGTATGCAGGCTGATCGCCACCGTGCGCACCGCGAACGGCAGGCAGATCACCACGTGCCCGACGAGAAGCGCGGTAAATCCGATGTGTTCGCGAAGACCCGCGTATTGGAAGAGCTGAAGCAGCCCGACGCCGGTCACGAGCGCCGGCAGCATGAGCGGGCCCAGCGTGAGCGCCACCATGGCGTCGCGTCCGGGGAATCGATGACGCGCAAGCGCGAAGGCGAGCGGCAGCGCCAGCAGCGTGCTGATGAGCGCGGTGATCGTGCCTAGCTTAAGACTGAACCACAGCGGGTCGACCCACTCCGCCGACAGCGCCCTGCCCCACCATTGCAGCGAAAACCCGCGCGGCGGGAACTGCGAGCGGTTCGATTCGTTGAAGGACACCGCTGCGGTGATGAGGATCGGCCCAAGCATGAAGACGTACACGAAGATCACCACCGCGCGCAGCGCACTCCAGGGGCTCATATCGCGACCTGCTTCGCCCCGATCCGAGAGGCGGCATACAAAAGCAGAAGCGAAGAAAGGATGAGAATCACCGCGAGCGCGGCGCCGATCGACCAGTCGAGGAGCTGGGTCATGAAGCCGTAGATCGCGGTGGCCATCAC
>JAICPQ010000016.1 GCA_025929745.1 Burkholderiales bacterium
GACTAAGCGAGAAAAGGGGTCAGGACCCTTTTTTCAGAAATGGGGCCGGATACCCTGCGGTGGACGTTAAAGAAGGAGTCCGGCCCCTTTTACGAAAAAAGGGTCCTGACCCCTTTTCTGGCCGGTTTCGATCGTTTCAGTCTTGTAACCGTGTGCCTCGGGCGGGCGGCGCCGGACTACACTGCGCGCCCATGAACGATGCCCTACGCCGCGCTGCCGTTGCGGTCTCGGACGCGGAAGGGGACGGGGTGTTCGAGCGCCTCACGGGTGAGCTCGCCGACATCCTGGGCGTGGCGGTCGGCTTCATCGCCGTGTTCGCCGACCCGGCGCGCTCGCAGATGCGCATGCTCGCGTTCCACCTCGATGGCCGCATGCGCGCGCCCTTCAACTACGTGCTGGAAGGCACGCCGTGCGCGCTCGTTATCGGGCGCGACTTCCATTGCCTGGCGGAAGGCGCGCGCAAGGAGTTTCCAGCGAGCGATCTCTTCGCCAGGCTCGGGCTGGATAGTTACGCCGCCTATCCGCTGAACGACGCGCGCGGCGCGCCGCTCGGCCTGATCGGCGCCATGGACAGAAGGCCCCTGCGCGATGTGCCGCTCTGCGAGTCCATTCTGAAGATTTTCGCGATGCGGGCCGCCACCGAGATCGAGCGCGGCGGCGAGCAGTACCGTGCGATCTTCAACGCGGTGGCCGATTCGCTCGTGCTGCGCGACGCCGACTTTCGCGTCGTGGATGTGAATCCGGCGTACGAGAAGATGAGCGGCCGGCCGCGCGCCGAAGCGATCGGACGCAACGACCTCACCATGAGCCCGCCCGAGCTCACCGCGCACGTGCGCGCGCTCCACGCGCGAGCCCTGGCCGGCGAGCCGGTGATGTTCGAGGCGCGCGCGCGGCGCAAGAACGGCGAGCGCTTCGACATCGAGACGCGCGGCGTGCCGATCGTGCACGAGGGCCGGCCGCACGTGCTCTACATCGGCCGCGACATCACCGCGCGCAAGAGCGCCGAGCAGGTGCTGCGGGCGAGCGAGGAGCAATACCGCTCGATCTTCAACGCCGCCGCGGATGCGCTCGTCCTGCGCGACGCGGACTTCCGCATCGTCGACGTAAACCCGGCCTACGAGGCGATGAGTGGCTACACGCGCGACGAAGTGGTCGGCCTCGACCGCGTGGTCGCGACCCCGCCCGAGCTCGTGGGCGAGATGCGCATGCTGCATCGCAGGGCGCTCGCCGGCGAGCCGGTGATGATCGAGACCACGCGCGTACGCAAGGACGGCGCGCGCCGCGACGTCGAGCTGCGCGGCGTGCCGATCCAGTACCGCGGCGCGCCGCACGTGCTCTATATCGGGCGCGACATCAGCGAGCGAAAGCGCGCCGAGGAGCGCCTGCGCGCGAGCGAGGAGCAGTACCGCGCCATCTTCAACGCCGCCGCCGATGCGCTGGTGCTCCGCGACAGCGAGGCGCGCATCGTCGACGTGAACCCGGCGTTCCTCGAGATGAGCGGCTATACCCGCGACGAGGTCGTGAGCGCGAACCGCTGGATCTTCGCGAGCCCCGAGCAGTCCGGCCTCGCGCGCGAGATGTTCCAGCGCGTGATCCGCGGCGAATCGGTTCACTTCGAGGTCGAAGGGCGCCGCAAGGACGGCTCGCGCCTGCTCGTTGAGATGCGCGCGGTGCCGATCCTCTATCGCGGGCGGCCGCATGCGCTCGGCATGGCGCGCGACATCACGCAGCGCAAGGCGCTCGAGTCGCGCCTGCGCCAGGCACAGCGCATGGAGGCGCTCGGCCACCTGACGGGCGGCGTCGCGCACGACTTCAACAACCTGCTCGCTGCGATCATGGGTTACCTGGTCCTTGCCTCCGAGCGCGAAGCGGCCGAGAACGATCCGAAGCTCGCGCGCTATCTCGAGCAGAGCCTGGCTTCGTCGCGGCAGGCGCGCGACCTCATCCAGCAGATGCTCACCTTCAGCCGCGGCCAGCGCGGCTCGCCGCGGCCGCTGGCGCTCGCCGATAGGGTGCGCGAATCGCTGAAGCTGCTGCGCTCGTCGCTTCCGGCGACGCTCGAGATCGAGACCGCGTGCCAGGACACCGCGCCGGTCATGCTCGACCCGGTTCAGCTGGACCAGATCCTCCTCAATCTCTCCATCAACGCGCGCGACGCCATGGCCGGCATCGGCAAGATCGAGGTGTCGGTGCGTCCCACGGCGCTCGCCGGAAAGGTGGTCTGCGCCAGCTGCCGCAAGCGCTTCCGCGGCCAGTTCGTCGAGCTTGCCGTCACCGACTCTGGTCCGGGCATCGCGCCCGAAGTGCTTGAGCGCATGTTCGAGCCGTTCTTCACCACAAAGGACGTGGGCCGGGGTAGCGGCATGGGCCTCGCCACCGTGCACGGCATCGTCCACGATCACGACGGCCATATTCTCGTGGAGAGCGCGCTGGGCGCGGGCGCGCGCTTTCGCATCCTGCTGCCGATGCTCGACGCGCACACCGTGGCCCAAACTGCGTCTACCCCACCGAAGGCGACCCGCTCGCCCAAGCGCCTGAGCGGGCGTGTGCTCGTTGTCGACGACGAGAAGGCGGTCGCCGATTTCATGCGCGAGCTCCTTGAAAGCTGGGGCATCGAAGCCACCGCCATCACCACGCCGGTCACCGTCCTCGAGCGCGTGGCGCGCGAGCGCTACGACCTCGTGATCCTCGACCAGACGATGCCCGGCATTACCGGCATGAGCCTCGCGCGCGAGATCGCGGCCGCGCGCCCCGGCCTTTCGGTGGCGCTCTACACCGGCAACAGCGATCGAGTTGACCCGGCGGAGCTCGACGCCGCCGGCGTCTGCGCGCTCCTCAACAAGCCCGTCGAACCAACCGCCCTCTACGAGCTCCTGCGCGCCAAGCTGCCCGCCTGAGCGCGCCCGTCTGATGTACCTTCCGACGCCGGATCGTCGTGGAAATCCTCTATTTCGTAGTCCTGAACGCGCTCGGGCATCTCGCCTTCGTCGGCGCGCGCATGACCACCACGCTCTTCGCCCTCGAACTCGGCGCCTCGGAGTTCACCGTCGGCGTGCTGATGTCGCTCTTCGCGCTTCTGCCGATGGTGCTTTCGGTCAGCGCCGGGCGCCTCATCGACCGCGGCGGCCCCCGCCGGCCCCTCGTGCTATCGCTCGCAGCGCTCACCGTCGGTTCCGCCCTGCCCTTCGCCCTGCCCTACCTCTGGGTTCTTTATATCTCGGCGACGGTGCTCGGCGTCTCGTTCATGTACGTGCACATCGCCATGAACAGCGTGTTCGGCGCGCACGGCTCGGCGGAGGAGCGCGCGGTGAATTTCTCGTGGCTCGCACTCGGCTTTTCGATCTCCAACTCGATCGGACCGCTCGTGGCCGGCGTGGCGATCGACGCGCTGGGCCACGCGCCCGCTTTCGCCATCCTCGCCCTATTCCCCTTGATCGGGCTGATTCTTCTCTGGCAGCGCAAACGCCCGCTGCCAAGGCCGGAGCACGCGCCGCTCTCCAAGCGCGCCGGCATACGCGACCTGCTGCGCATTCCGGGACTGCGGCAAACCTTCTGGGTGAGCCTGCTCCTCGCAACCGGCTGGGATCTCTTTACCTTCATCATTCCGCTCTACGGCGCGCGCATCGGCCTTTCAGCGGCGGCGATCGGCACGATTCTCTCGACCTTCGCGATCGCCACGCTCACCGTGCGGCTGGTGATGCCAATCTTCGTGAAGAGGCTCAAGCAGTGGGTGGTGATCTTTGCCGCGTGCGGCGTCTCCGGCGCCTGCTATCTGCTTTTCCCGTTGGCGCAGAGCGTGCCGCCGCTTCTCCTTCTTTCGTTCGTCCTGGGTCTCGGCCTCGGCAGCGCCCAGCCGGTCATCATGTCGCTCCTCTATGCCGCCTCGCCGCCCGGACGCCAAGGCGAGGCGGTGGGACTGCGTACCTCGCTGCTCAACGGCAGCCATACGCTGATCCCGCTCGTCTCCGGCGCCGCGTCAACGGCAGTCGGCATGGCGCCGGTGTTCTGGGTCCTGGCCGCCTTGTTGCTGGGCGGGGCATGGTTTGCGCGAAGGCAAGTAAAATCGCCGGCATGAGACGCGTGACGCTGTCGCAGTTTCTCGTCGCGAGGCAGCGCGACAAGGTGATCAACGCCGATCTGCGGCTCCTCATCGAGACCATCGCCCGCGCCTGCAAGGCGATCAGCACGCGCGTCAACAAGGGCGCGCTCGCCGACGGCCACGGCGGCCTGGACACGAGCAACGTGCATGGCGAGGTGCAGAAGAAGCTCGACGTGCTCTCGAACGAGATCCTGCTCGAGGCGAACGAATGGGGCGGGAATCTCGCGGCGCTAGTGTCGGAGGAGATGGAAAACCCGCAGCCCATCCCAACGCACTACCCGCGCGGAGAGTATCTGCTGCTCTTCGATCCGCTCGACGGCTCGTCGAACATCGACGTCAACATCTCGGTGGGCACCATCTTCTCGGTGCTGCGCTGCCCGAAGAACGCAGACGGCAGCTACTGCGACGCGAACGAGCAGGCTTTCCTGCAGCCGGGCAGGCACCAGGTCGCGGCCGGCTTCGCGGTCTACGGACCGACCACGGTGTTCGTCCTCACGGTCGGCGACGGCGTGTTCGGCTTCACGCTCGACCGCGAGACCTTCACTTTCGTGCAGACCCATCCGGAGATCCGCATTCCCGCCGACACGCAGGAGTTCGCGATCAACTGCTCCAACGCGCGGCGCTGGGAAGCGCCGGTGAAGCGCTACATCGACGAGTGCCTGCAGGGCAAGGACGGCCCGCGCGGCAAGGACTTCAACATGCGCTGGGTCGCCTCAATGGTGGCCGACGTGTTCCGCGTGCTCTCGCGCGGCGGCATCTTCATGTACCCGCGCGACGCCAAGAACAAGGACGGGCGCCTGCGTCTCATGTACGAGGCGAATCCGATGGCATTCATCATCGAGCAGGCCGGCGGCGAGGCAACCGACGGGCGCACGCGCATTCTCGACCTCGAGCCCCACGGCCTGCACCAGCGCTGCGCGGTGATCCTCGGCTCGAAGAACGAGGTCGACCGCGTGACGTCGTATCACCAATAAGCGCCCGCAGAAAGGAAAAGGGCCCCAAAGCAGGGGCCCTTCTCATACTCCTCCCCAAAAACCTTATTTCAGGTGTTTGCTGACCAGCTTGGTCATCTCGAACATCGACACCTGACCCTTGCCGCCGAAGACCGCCTTCAGCTTGTCGTCGGCGTTGATCATGCGACGATTTTTCTTGTCCTGGAGGCCGTTTCGCTTGATGTAGCCCCAGATCTTCTTGGTCACCTCGGTGCGCGGCATCGCGCTCGAGCCGACCACGGACGCGAGCGGGCCGCTCGGCGTCATCGCCTTCATGAAGGCGGCATTAGGCTTGCGCTTCTTGCCAGCCTTCTTTGCTTTCTTTTTCGCCATCTCGGTTTCTCCTCTGATTCTGCGAATGGAATGCTGCTTGAGAGTGGAAAATCGCTCCGGGTTCCCCCGCCACGAGGCGCAGCGGTGACGTGAAGATGCCGAAGAAGCGTACCGGTGTCAACGATTTTCAGAGGGAAAACCGCTCGATTTCCCTCGACAGTCGGGTTTCAGCCACGGCCCGGACGTAGAATCGCGCGCATGAATATCGCGGACCTGCGCCAGGAATACATGCGCGCCGGGCTCTCCGAAGCGCAAGCTGACGTCGATCCGATCCGCCAATTCGAGCGCTGGTTCGCCGATGCGCTGAGCGCCAAGGTGTCGCTGCCGAACGCGATGACGCTCGCCACGGCGACCGAGGAAGGCGCGCCCTCGGCGCGCATCGTGCTCCTGAAAGGCGTCGAGCGCGGCGCTTTCCTCTTCTTCACGAACTATCTCAGCCGCAAAGGGCGCGAGCTCGAGCGGCGCGCGGCGGCGTGCCTGCTTTTCCTCTGGTCGGACCTCGAGCGCCAGGTGCGCGTCGACGGCGTCGTGGAGAAGGTCACGGCGGCCGAATCCGACGCTTACTATGCATCGCGCCCGCTCGGTGCGCGGCTTTCGGCTTGGGCGTCCGCGCAGAGCGAAAAAGTCGTTTCGCGTGATGTCCTTGAGAAGGCGATGGCGCAAGCACGCGCGCGCCACGGCGACAACCCGCCGCGCCCGCCGCATTGGGGCGGCTACCGCGTCACGCCGCACGAGATCGAGTTCTGGCAGGGGCGCAGCGACCGCCTGCACGACCGCCTGCGCTACCGCCGCTCCGCCTCTTCTCCGGAAAACCGCTGGACGATTGAGCGCCTCTCCCCCTGAGGGCGTGCTGCGGCTGCTGCGCGACGCCGGTTTGCCCACCGGCCCCTGCGAAGAGCTGAGCGGCGGCGTTTCTTCGGAGATCTGGAAGGTCGGCGACGTCTGCGTAAAGCGCGCGCTCGCGCGCCTGCGCGTGGCGCAGCGCTGGGAGGCGCCGGTCGAGCGAAATCGCTACGAACGGCTGTGGCTCGAGACCGCCGCCGCCGCGGCGCCTGGCGCGGCACCGCGCGTACTCGCCGCCGATGACGGCGGCGGCGTATTCGCCATGGAGTACGTTCAGGCGCCGGTCTGGAAGGCGCTTTTGCGCGAAGGCAAGGCCGAACCCGAGTTCGCCGCGCGGGTCGGCCAAACCCTCGCGGCCATCCACCGCGCCACCGCGCATCGGGCGGATATCGCCCGGCAATTCGCCACCGACGCCATCTTCCACGCCATCCGGCTCGAGCCGTATCTCCTCGCGACCGCGCGAGCGCATCCCGATCTCGCTCCCCGCTTCCACGCGCTCGCGCAACGCACCGCCGAAACGAAGGTCTGCCTCGTGCACGGCGATGTGAGCCCCAAGAACATACTCGTCACGCCGCGCCGGCCGATGTTTCTGGATGCGGAGTGCGCCTGGTACGGCGACCCGGCGTTCGATCTCGCGTTCTGCCTGAATCACCTGCTCCTCAAATGCCTTTGGGTTCCCTCCGCCCGCGCCGCGCTACTCGAGTGCTACGACGCGCTCTCCAAGGCGTACGGCGCCCCTTTCGACGGCGTGCAGGATCGGGCCGCATCGCTTCTTCCGGCGCTGCTGCTCGCCCGGGTCGACGGCAAATCGCCGGTGGAATACCTGACCGAGGAAAACAAAAGAACCGTACGCTCGCTCGCCCGGAGCCTCCTTGGGAGCGCGAACACGCTGGAAGACGTGCACACCGCATGGCAAAGATCCTCGACATAAGGGGCCGCCAGGTCTGGGATTCGCGCGGTCGGCGGACGGTCGAGGCCGAAGTGGTCGTCGGCCGCGGTACGACGCCGCTTGCCACGGGACGCGCGATCGCGCCCGCAGGGGCGTCGACGGGCTCGGCGGAGGCGAAGACCGTCGACGTGCCAACGGCCGTGCACAACATCGGCACGCGCATCCGCGATGGCCTGCGCGCGCTCAGCGTCTCCGACCAGGCGAGGATCGACGAGCGCCTGATCGACCTCGACGGCACGCCGGACAGGAGCCGGCTCGGCGCGAATGCGATGGTCGCCGTCTCGCTCGCCTGCGCGCACGCCGACGCCGCGGCGCAAAAGGTTCCGCTCTGGAAAAAGCTCGCCGGCGACCGGCGCGTTTCGCTGCCGGTGCCGCAAATCCAGATCTTCGGCGGGGGCGCACATGCGCGCGGCCGGTGTGACGTGCAGGACTACATGATCGTATGCACCGGCGCCGGCAGCTTCGCCGAGGCGCTGGAGTGGACGGCGCAGGTCTATGCCGCGGCGGGCCAGCGGCTCGCGAGGCGCGGCGCGCTGCAAGGGGTGGCGGATGAAGGCGGCTACTGGCCGGCGTTCAAGTCGAACGAGGAAGGCCTGCTCGAGCTCATCGGCGCGATCTCGGATGCGGGCCTCGAGCCCGGGACCGATGTCGGAATCGCGCTCGATATCGCGGCCACGCAGCTCTACCGCGGCGGCAACTACCACCTCGCGCTCGAAAACCGCATTCTGTCGGCGGAGCAGCTGCACGCGATGTGGCTACGCTGGATCGAGAGCTATCCGATTGTCTCGATTGAGGATCCGTTCGCCGAAACCGATAGCGCGGCGATGCGCGCATTCACGAAAGCCTGTCCGGTGCAGGTCGTTGGCGACGATTTTTTCGTCACCAGCGCTGACAAGGTCAGAAACGCCGCCGGCGCGTGCAACGCGGTTCTCTTGAAACCCAACCAGGTTGGCACGCTGACCGAGACGCTCGCCTGCTGGGACGCGGCGCGTACGGCAGGTTACAAAGCGATCGTTTCCGCGCGCTCGGGCGAGACGGAGGATGTCTCCATCGTGCATCTCGCCGTCGGATGGGGCGTACCGCAGCTCAAGGTTGGCAGCTTCGCGCGCTCGGAACGCATGGCGAAATGGAATGAAGGGCTGCGCATCGAGGAGTCCCTCGGCGCCAAGGCGTTGCCCTATCCCGCGCGCAAGCTCTTCGAGTAGTGTCGCCCGCGCCCAACGGCGGCGAAACCCTGTCGGTGAGTTCCCGACATCGGTAAAATCATGGCCTTTCCTCGCTTAAAGCTACGACGCAAAATGAAAATGGAGCGCCTGGCGCAGGCGCGCGCGCTGCCGAAGGCGCCCACGGGCATTCAGGGCCTCGATGAAATCACCGGCGGCGGCCTGCCCAAAGGTCGGCCGACGCTCGTGTGCGGCGGCCCGGGCTGCGGCAAGACCCTTCTCGCCTGTGAATTCCTGATCCGAGGCGCTACGCAATTCAACGAGCCGGGCGCGCTCATCAGCTTCGAGGAGACCAGCGAGGAGCTCGCGCAGAACGTGCGCTCGCTCGGCTTCGATATGGATGAGCTCATCGAGCGCAAGAAGCTCGCGCTGGACCACGTGCGCATCGAGCCGAACGAGATCGAGGAGGTCGGCGAATACGATCTCGAGGGTCTCATGTTGCGCATAGCGCTGGCCATCGACTCGGTCGGCGCCAAGCGCATCGTGCTCGACACCATCGAGGCCCTGTTCGGCGGATTCACCAACCAGGCGCTGCTGCGCTCGGAGCTGCGGCGCCTCTTCCGCTTCCTCAAGGACAAGGGCGTGAGCGCGGTGATCACCGGCGAGCGCGGCGGCGGCACGCTCACACGCCAGGGGCTCGAGGAATACGTCTCCGACTGCGTGATCCTGCTCGACCACCGCGTTGCCGAGCAGGTATCGACGCGGCGCCTGCGCATCGTCAAATACCGCGGTAGCACGCACGGCACGAACGAGTACCCCTTCCTCATCGACGAGCGCGGTATCTCGGTGCTGCCGGTCACGGGCCTCTCGCTCGACCATGCCGTAAGCAACGAGCGCATGTCGAGCGGCGTGCCGCGACTGGACGCCATGCTCGGCGGCAAGGGCTACTACCGCGGTTCCTCGGTCCTCGTATCCGGCACCGCGGGCACCGGCAAGACCAGCCTCGCCGCCCACTTCGCGCACGAGACGGCGAAGAATGGCGAGCGCGTTCTCTACCTCGCCTTCGAGGAATCGCCGAAGCAGCTCCAGCGCAACATGCGCTCAATCGGCATTGACCTCGAGCCCTACGCGAAGAAGGGTCTCATCAAGATCGATGCCTCGCGCCCGACGCTCTACGGTCTCGAGATGCATCTCGTGCGCATTCACAAGACGGTGAGCGAGTTCAAGCCCGCGGCGGTGATCGTCGACCCGATCTCGAATTTCGTCACGAGCGGCACGGAGCACGAGACGCAGTCGATGCTCCTGCGCCTGGTCGATTTCCTGAAAGCGCAGCAGGTCACCGCGTTCTTCACCAACCTGACGAGCGGCGGCGCGGCCTGGGAGAAAACCGACGTCGGCATCTCCTCGCTCATCGACACCTGGATGCTCCTGCGCGACATCGAGTCGGGCGGCGAGCGCAACCGCGGTCTCTACGTGCTCAAGTCGCGCGGCATGAAGCACTCGAACCAGATCCGCGAATTCATCATCACGCCGGAGGGCATCCAGCTCGAAGACGTGTACGTCGGCCCCGAGGGCGTGCTGACCGGCTCCATGCGCGCCGCGCAGGAAGCGCGCGAGGCCGCTGCGGCGCACGAGCGCCACGTGCAGAGCGCGCGCCGGCAGCGCGAGCTGGAGCGCAAGCGCGCCACGCTCGAGGCGCAGATCGTGGCGCTGCGCGCCGAATCTGCGGCCACTGCGGAAGAAGCGAAGGTCATTGCCGAACAGGAAAAGGAGCGAGAGGCCACCATCGAGGCGGATCGCGCCGCCGCGGCCAAGCGCCGCGGCGTGGACAAGGATAAGGGAACCCGTCCGAAATGAGCGCGGATACCGACAAGTGGAACCTGCGCCTCTACACGGCCGGACAGAGTCCGAAGTCGCTCGCCGCGCTGGCGAACCTGAAGCGCGTATGCGATGAGCACCTCGCCGGCCGCTACTCCATCGAAGTCGTCGATCTCCTCAAGAACCCGCGCCTGGCGAAGGACGACCAGATCGTCGCGATCCCGACCCTGGTGCGCAAGCTGCCGGAGCCGCTGCGCCGCATCGTCGGCGACCTCTCGGACACCGAGCGCACGCTGGTCGGCCTCCAACTGAAAGCGAGGAAGTGATGGAAACGATCAATCCTTCGTTCGAGAAGGAGCTGGCGCAGCTCAAGGAGCGCCTGGAAGAAGCCGAGGATGTCCACCGCGCCATCACCCGGGGCGAAGTCGACGCTTTCGTCGTCGGCCCGGGCGGCAATGCGCGCGTCCTGCTCCTCGCCAACGCCTACCAGCGCTATCGCCAGCTCGTCGAGCGCATGAGCCAGGGCGCCATTACCTCGACACCGGGCGGACAGATTCTTTTTTCGAATCAGCGTTTCGCCGATCTCGCCGGCGTGCCGCTCGCGCAGCTCTATACCGCGCCGCTCGAGAGCTACGTCGCCGTCGGCGACCGCGCGCGGCTATCGCGCTTCCTGATGCTTTCGGCGCACGACTCGCACGTCGAAGTCGATGTGCAGCGCACCGATGGCGTGGCGGTGCCGGTGCGCATCTCAATCGCCTCCTTCGCCGACGGCTATGCCACGCTGCTCGTCACCGACCTGCGGCCTATGCAGTGGCCCACGCTCGCGGTCGATGCGCTCGACTCGATCCGCAATTCACTTGACCGGCTGAACCGCGATTTGCCACCCGACACGCGCGCGCACGAGTCGCTGCGCAACATTAGCGAGCAACTGAACGGGCTCGCGCGCATGATCAATGAGATGCTCGACGTGGAGCAGCCTAAGGCAGCGGAGTAAGTCCCGCGCCGGTCAAACGATAGCGCCGATCGCACGCCGCAGTCGCGGCCTCGGAGTGCGTGGCAAGAATCGCCGCCGCGCCTCGCGTCTTCACTTCCCGCCGGAAAAGCTCGAGGACTTGGCGCGCGTTTTCGGGATCCAGGTTCCCGGTCGGCTCGTCCGCGAGCACGAGCTTCGGCGCGCCGACGAGCGCACGCGCAATCGCCACGCGCTGCAGCTCCCCGCCGGAGAGCTCGCGCGGCGGGCTGCTTTCCCTGCCGGCCAAGCCTACGGCGGCAAGCGCGGCTTTTGCCTTTTCGGTTGGTAATTTTCGAAGCAACAAAGGTAGAGCGACGTTCTGCTCCACCGTGAGCTGCGGCAGCACGTGAAACGCCTGAAACACGAAGCCGAAGTTGTCGCGCCGCAGCAGCGTGAGCGCGTCGTCATCCATCGCCGCGAGGTTCTTCCCCTCGAAAACAATCTCGCCGCCGTCCACAGGCTCCAGGCCGGCGATGACGTTGAGAAGCGTCGACTTTCCGATCCCGGATTCACCGACGATTGCGACGTACTCGCCCGAGCCCAGGGCGAGCGCCACGTTGTTGAGGATGGTTCGGGCGCCAAAGCGCTTCGTTACGCCCCGCAGTGTCAACACGGCGGCGCCCCTTGCGTTATGCATGAGTGGACCCTAGACTGCATAAGTCCGCGTTTTGATTGAACTATATTTCCTGAGGAGGAAAGCGTGATCAGACACTTTATCGCCGGCGCGCTCGCCGCGAGCGTGGCCTTTGCGGCTCCGGCGTTCGCGCAGCAGCAGAAGCTTCGCATCGGCTTCATTACCACGATGAGCGGGCCGCAGGGCGTCATTGGCGGCTACATGCGCGACTCGGTCGAGCTCGCGCTCGATCATCTCGGCCGCAAGGTCGGCGGAATGGATGTGGAAGTGATCTACGGCGATGATCAGACCAAGCCCGATGTCGGCGTGCAGGTCGCCGAGGAGATGCTGAAGAAGCACAACGTCGATTTCGTGGCAGGAATCATCTGGTCGAATGTGATGATGGCCGTGGCGCCGGTCGTGAACGGCGCGGGCAAGATCATGGTGGGCACGAACGCCGGCGCAAGCCCGCTCGCGGGCAACCAGTGCAACGAGCTCTACTTCTCGACCTCCTGGAACAATGACCAGACGCCCGAAGCCATGGGCAAGTTCCTGCAGGACTCGGGCGTGAACGACATCTACGTGATGGCGCCGAATTACCAGGCCGGCAAGGACATGGTCGCGGGCCTCAAGCGCTACTACAAGGGCCGCATCGTCGAGGAGGTCTATACCAAGCTCGGTCAGCAGGATTACCAAGCCGAGATCACGCAGCTTCGTGCGAAGAACCCCAAGGCGGTTTTTGCATTCTATCCGGGCGGCATGGGCATCCAGTTCCTGCGTCAATACGAGCAGGCCGGCCTGCACGGCAAGCTACCGCTCTACACCGTCTACACGGTCGACGAGATCTCGATCCCGGCGGTAAAAGACGCCGCGGTCGGCATCAAGGAGGCGCGCTTCTGGAGCCCGGACCTCAAGAACCCGGCGAATGAGAAGTACGTGAACGATTACAAGAAGAAATACGGCAAGCTGCCGGTGTTCTACGGCGCGCAGAGCTACGATGGCATCATGCTGATCGACTCGGCGGTCAAGGCGACGAAGGGCAACGTCAAGGACACCAAGGCGCTCGTTCAGGCGATGCGCAAGGCGAATTACCCATCGATCCGGGGCCCGTTCCAGTTCAACAACAACCACCACCCGATCCAGAACTTCTATCTGCTCGATACGGTGAAGCTGCCGAGCGGCGATATCGAGATGCGCATCCAGAAGACCATTTTCGAGAAGCACAAGGACTCGTACCATCAAGACTGCAAAATGAAGTGGTGATGGCTTAAACCCCATCGAACCAAAGGGCGCATGAGCGCCCTTTCTTTTTTATGTCCTGGATCCTGGTTTTCGAGCAGTTGCTGAACGGCGTGCAGCTCGGGGTCACGCTCTTTCTGATGGCGGCCGGGCTCACGCTCGTGCTCGGCATCATGAATCTCGTAAATCTCGCGCACGGCTCGCTCTACATGGTGGGCGCGTATCTCACGCTCGCCGCCACGCAGTGGACCGGCAATTACTTCGCCGGCGTCGCCCTCGGGCTGCTCGGCGCGCTCGTCATCGGCATGCTGGTCGAGGTGATAACGCTGCGCGCGCTTTACGAACGCGATCACCTCGACCAGGTGCTCGCCACGTTCGGTCTCATCCTCTTCTTCAACGAGCTCGTCGCCATCCTGTGGGGACGCGCCTCGCTCTATGCGCAGCTTCCGGAGTGGCTGCGAGGCCACGTCGAGCTCTTCGCCGGCTCGACGTACCCCGTCTACCGCCTTTCCGTCATCATCGTCGGCCTGATCGTCGCGGTCGTGCTCTGGTACGTGGTGACGCGCACGCGGCTCGGCATGCTGATCCGCGCCGGCGCGACGAACCGCACGATGGTCGCGGCGCTCGGCGTCAACATCCGGCTTCTCTACACCGTGGTTTTCGGCTTCGGCGCGGCGCTCGCCGGCCTCGCGGGCGTGATGGCGGGACCGATCTATTCGGTGCAACCGGGCATGGGTGAGCTCATCCTCATCCAGGTATTCGTGGTGATCGTCATCGGCGGTATCGGCTCGGTGCGCGGCGCGCTTGTCGGCGCGCTCATCGTGGGCGTGGTCGACACGCTCGGCCGCGCGTTCCTCAAGCCGGCGCTCAGCACGATGATTTCTCCGACCGCCGGTGAAGCGGCCGGCCCGGCGCTCGCCTCCATGCTGATCTACCTCCTTATGGCCGTGGTGCTCGCCTTGCGCCCGGCCGGCCTCTTCCCCGCGCGCGGATGAGAAGCCGTCTAATCTTGTGGGTGCTCGCCATTGCGCTGCTGGTTGCCCTGCCGCCCGTCATGACGGCGATCGGCCAGACGTTCTACATCGACCTCGTACGGCGCATCATGATCCTCGCCATCGCGGCGGTGAGCCTCAACCTCATCCTCGGCTACGGTGGACTCGTTTCATTCGGCCACGCGGCGTACCTGGGCATCGGAGCCTACTCCGTAGGCATCCTCGCCTTCTACGGGTTCACCAATGGCTGGCTGCAATGGGCGGTGGCGATCGGCGCCTCCGCGCTCGTCGCGCTCGCAATCGGCGCGGTGTCGATCCGAACCAGTGGCGTCTACTTCATCATGATCACGCTCGCCTTTACGCAGATGCTCTATTACCTCGGCATCTCGCTGGAGGAGTTCGGCGGGGACGACGGCATGCGCCTCAAGGCCAAGAGCCAGTTCGCCGGTTTGATCGACCTGCGCGAGCCCATCACGTTCTACTACCTCGCGCTCGTGCTGATGCTCGCCTCGGTCTACCTCGTCTATCGGATAGTGAACTCGCGCTTCGGCGTGGTACTGCGCGCGGCAAAGTCGAACGAGGCGCGTACGCGCGCCATCGGTTTCCCGCCCTATCCTTACCGCCTCGCCGCCTTCGTCATGGCCGGAGCAATGTGCGGGCTCGCGGGCGCGCTCTATGCGAACCACACGAACTACATCGTGCCGGGCCTCATGAGCTGGCAGCATTCGGGCGACCTCATGTTCATGGTGATCCTGGGCGGCATGGCGAGCACCGCCGGCCCCGTGCTCGGTGCCTTCGCCTTCATCTTCACCGAAGAGTTTCTCAAGGTGCTGCTGAACTGGGTCGCGCCGATCTTCGGCAAGCGCGATTGGGCGGAGTACTGGGCAATCCTCATGGGCCCGGTTCTTGTCCTCTCGGTCATCTTCTTCCGCCGTGGCCTGGCCGGGATTTTCTACAAGCCCGATGCTTGAAGTTAGGGGATTAACGAAGGCATTCGGCGCGCTGCGCGCCTGCGACGGCATCGATTTCGAGGTGCGCGAAGGCGAGACGCACGCCGTCATCGGCCCCAACGGGGCCGGCACGACCACGTTCATCAGCCAGCTCGCCGGCAATCTATTGCCGGACTCCGGCAGCGTGCATTTCGCCGGCAGCGACGTCACGCGCCTACCGGCGCCGCAGCGCGCGCGCATGGGGCTCGCGCGTTCCTTCCAGATCACGAGCGTTTATCCCGACTTCACCGCGCTCGACAACGTGGCGCTCGCCGTGCAGGCGCGCTCCGGGCGCACCGGCTTCTGGAAGGCGGCGCGCGGCGATGCTTCATTGGTCGAACCGGCAAAGCAGGCGCTGCAAGCGGTCGGCCTCGGCGAGCGAACCCACGTGTTCGCCGCCAACCTTTCCCATGGAGAGCAGCGCCAGCTCGAAGTCGCTATGGCGCTCGCCACCGAGCCGCGGCTCCTCCTGCTCGACGAGCCGATGGCCGGCATGGGCACCGAGGAATCGCAGCGCATGATCACGCTGCTTTCACGCCTCAAGCAGACAAAGACCATCATCCTGGTCGAGCACGACATGGACGCGGTGTTCCGGCTTGCCGACCGCATCTCGGTGCTCGTCTATGGGCGCGTGATCGCCACCGACACCCCGGAGCGCATCCGCGCCAACACGGAGGTACGCAAGGCGTACCTGGGCGAGGACTGAATGCTCGCCGTTCGCGACCTCGAAACCGCCTATGGACCGAGCCAGGTCCTCTTCGGCGTGAATCTCGAAGTCGGCACGAGCCAGGTGGTGAGCCTGCTCGGCCGCAACGGCATGGGCAAGACCACGACCATTCGCTCGATCATGGGCATCGCGCGGCCGAAGGCCGGCCACATCACGTTTGATGGCAAAGCCATGAACGGTCTGCCGTCCTACCGCATCGCCCAGGCGGGCCTCGGCCTCGTTCCCGAGGGCCGGCAGGTCTTTCCCAACCTCACCGTGCGCGAGAACCTGCTCGCCACCGCGCGCAAGGGTCCCTGGACGCTCGAGCGCGTGCTGAATCTCTTCCGCAACCTTCGCGAGCGGCAAGGCCATTACGGCAACCAGCTCTCCGGCGGCGAGCAGCAGATGCTCGCCATCGGCCGCGCGCTCATGACCAATCCGCGGCTCCTCATCCTCGACGAGGCGACTGAAGGCCTAGCGCCGCTCATCCGCATGGAGATTTACCGCTCGATCGAGCGCCTGAAGAGTGAAGGGCTTTCCATCCTCGTCATCGACAAGGACGTAAGTGCGCTAACTCAGGTCGCGGACCGCCACTACGTGCTCGAGAAGGGGCGCGTGGTGTGGAGCGGCAGCTCGGCCGAGCTTAAGGCTGACAGGAACGTTCAACACCGATACCTCGGGGTGTAGACTTTTCGTATGAAGCGCGAAAACGTCGTCGGACGCGCAAACGTCGAGGATACGCCGGAGCTCGAAGAGTACTACCGCGCGCTCGAGGGCGAAGAGCTGGGCGCGCTGTGGAACGTCGCGAACGAGATTGAGCCGTGGTTCCCACAACCGAAGTCGGTGCCGATCATCTGGAAGTGGCAGCGCGTCGAACCGTTCGTTCGCCGCGCGCC
>JAICPQ010000115.1 GCA_025929745.1 Burkholderiales bacterium
GCGCCGGTGAAGGCCCCCTTGACGTAGCCGAAAAGCGCCGGCTCGACGAGCTGCGGCGAGATCGCCGCGCAGTTCAGGCTGAAGTAGGGCCGGCTGGCGCGCGGCGACAGCCGGTGCAGGCGCGCAGCGACCAGCTCTTTCCCGCTGCCCGACTCGCCTTCGATGAGCACCGGATAAGGCGCCGCGGCGAACTGCGCGATCTGGTTCTTGAGCTTGAGAAGCGCCGGACTCGCGCCGACAAAGTCGGCCTCGTCGGCGGCCGGCAGCTCGAGGCCGCGCGCGAGGCTTCGCGCCAGGCTCGCCGGATCAACCGGCTTGGCGATGAATTCCCACGCGCCAAGGGCGCGCGCGTGGCGCGCGTGCGCGGCGTCGTTCTGCCCCGAGAGCACGAAAATTTTCATGCCGGGCGAATGCGCGAGGAGGTCGCCGATCAGCCGGAAGCCTTCATCGGGCGAATGCGGCGCGGGCGGCAAGCCGAGGTCGACCAGCGCGAGCGGCGGCGGCGCGTCGAGCTGGCGCAGGAGCTGGATCGCATGCGTGCGCGACTCGCAGGCGTACACGGCGTATTCGGTGCCGAGCGCGAAGGCGAGCGTATCGGTGATGAGCGGGTCGTCGTCCACCACGAGCAGGGCCGGCTTGGGGTTAGGCGACGCTTGCGGGCTGGTCATCTCGGATGCATCTCAGGAAGGCGCGCTCCAGATTCCGCTCGGCGTAGCGCTCGCAGAGCGCGCTCGGGCTGCCGCGGAAACGCACGCGTCCGCGCTCCAGTACGCCGATCGCGGAGCAGAGTTCCTCGACGTCGGCGAGGACATGCGAGGTGAAGAAAAGCGTCCGGCCTTCGGCGGCAAGGCGTCGCAGCACCGTTTTAACCGCCACGCGCGCGGCCGGATCGAGGCCGCTCATCGGCTCGTCGAGCACATAAAGGTCGCGCGGCACCGCGAAGCACCCGGCGAGGCCGAGTTTCTGGGTGGTGCCTTTGGAGAGCTGCCGCACGGGCTGCTCGAGCACGCGTTCCTCGAGCTCGAGCTCCGCAAAGAGCGCGCAGACGCGAGCCGCGTCATAGCGTGCGCCGCCAAGCTCGAACATCATGGCAATGAACTCGCGTGCGCGCAGATAGTACGGGGGGTTAAAGCGCTCGGGCAGATAGGCGAGGCGACGCCTTGCCACCGGATTCTGCGCGGCCACGCCGAATATTTCGATCGTGCCCGCGTCGCATGCTGCGAGCGCGAGCAGGCATTTGATGAGCGTCGTCTTGCCCGCGCCGTTCGCGCCCACCAGGCCGAACGCTTCGCCGGCGCCAACATCGAGATCGACCTCGCGCAGGGCTTCGAACTTCGCATAACGCTTGCGCAGGGCGCGGATGCGCAGCGCAGGGCTCTCCCTCATGCTTGGTAATATTACGCCGTGCCGCAAATGCCTATCGTGGAGATAAAAAACGTCTCCTTCGGGTACGATCCGGCGCGGCCGGTGCTGCGCGACATCAATCTGGCGATCGCGCCGGGAGCGGTGGTCGGCATCATGGGACAGTCCGGTTGCGGCAAGACCACGCTGCTCAGGATCATCATGGGAGCGTACCTTCCGTCGCGTGGCGAGGCGCACGTCCTCGGTCGCGCCACCAGCAGTCTCGACACGGCCGCACTCTACGAGATGCGTCGCCGCATGGGGATGCTGTTCCAGTTCGGCGCGCTCTTTACCGACATGTCGGTCTACGAAAACGTCGCGTTCCCGCTGCGCGAGCATTGCCGGCTGCCGGGGAGCCTTGAGCACGACCTCGTTATGCTCAAGCTCCAGGCGGTCGGACTGCGCGGCGCGGCGCACCTCATGCCGACCGAGCTCTCCGGCGGCATGGCGCGGCGCGTGGCGCTCGCCCGCTCGATCGCGCTCGACCCGCAGCTCATCCTCTACGACGAACCGTTCACCGGCCTCGATCCGATCTCCTTCGGCGTCATCGTGCGCCTGATCCGCTCGCTCAACGACTTGCTCGGCGCCACGTCGATCATCGTCACGCATGACGTGCAGGAGGCGCTGGATGTGGTCGACTACGTCTATTTCATGGCGGGCGGGCGCGTCATTGCCGAGGGCAGGCCCGACGACATCCGCTCGAGTCCCGAGCCCTTTGTCAACCAGTTCGTGAACGGCCGCCCCGACGGGCCGGTCCCGTTCCACTACACGGCGCCAGCCTACGCCGCCGATCTGGAACTCGCCTGATGGAGTTCGCCGGTTTCCGCAGCCGCCTTGAGCGTCTCGGCGGCACCGTCACCTCGCAGGTCTGGCGAATCGGGTACGCGAGCCGCTTCCTCGCCTACCTCGTGCTGCATTCCGGCACGGCGCTGCGGCGTTTCCGGCTCACGGTGGCGCAGGTCTACTTCGCCGGCGTGCTTTCGCTCGTCATCATCCTCGTGTCGGGCCTTTTCGTCGGCATGGTGCTCGCGCTGCAGGGCTACGAGACGCTGCAGCGCTTCGGCGCATCCGAATCGCTCGGCGTGCTGGTGGCGCTCTCGCTCGTGCGCGAGCTGGGACCCGTGGTGGCGGGCCTGCTGTTCGCGAGCCGCGCCGGCTCGGCGATCACGGCCGAGATCGGCCTCATGAAGGCGACCGAGCAGATCTCGGCGATGGAGATGATGGCCGTCGATCCTATCGCGCGCGTGGTCGCGCCGCGGTTCTGGGGCGGCGTGATCTCGATGCCGCTCCTCGCGGCGCTATTTTCCGCGGCGGGCATCTTCGGCGGCTACCTGGTCGGCGTGCAGCTGATCGGCGTGGACGCCGGCGCCTTCTGGTCGCAGATGCAGGCCGCGGTGGACGTGCGCAACGACATCCTGAACGGCGTCATCAAGAGCCTGGTGTTCGGCATTGCGGTAACCTGGATCTCGGTGTTCGAGGGCTATGACGCGATCCCGACCGCCGAGGGCGTGTCGCGCGCCACCACGCGCACCGTCGTCACCTCTTCACTCGCCATCCTCGCCCTCGACTTCGTGCTCACGGCGCTGATGTTCACCGGAGGCAATCACTGATGAACCGCTCGATGATCGACCTGTGGGTCGGCATCTTCGTCACCGTAGGGTTCGCGGCGCTGATCTTCCTTGCGCTCAAAGTGGGCAACCTGGCGAGCTTCTCGACCGACCAGACCTATTCCGTGCACGCCAAGTTTGCGAACATCGGCGGCCTGAAGGTGCGCGGGCCAGTGAAGAGCGCCGGCGTCGTCGTTGGCCGCGTCGCCGACATCCGCTTCGACAACGAAAGCTACGAGGCGATCGTCTCGATGAACCTCGACTCCGGCTACCAGTTCCCGCGCGACACCACCGCGAAGATCCTCACCTCCGGAATTCTCGGCGAGCAGTACGTCGGCCTGGAAGCCGGCGGCGACGGCGTCATGCTCAAGCACGGCGACCGGGTGCGGCTCACGCAGTCCGCGGTGGTCCTGGAGAACCTGATCAGCCAGTTCCTGTTCAACAAGGCCGCCGAGGCCAAGGAACCGGCGAAGTGAGATGGCTGCTTGTCGTCACGCTGTTCGCCGCCGGCTGCGCTACCGTGGACGGCGAGCGCGACCCGCGCGATCCGTGGGAAGGAACCAACCGCGCCATTTACCGCTTCAACGAGACTTTCGACGAGTACCTGGCGAAACCGGTGGCGCGCGCGTATGTGAAGGTGCTGCACCAGGAAATCCGCACGCGCATCGCGAACTTCTTCGCCAACCTGCAGGACCCCTTGATCGGGCTCAATAACTTCCTGCAGGGCAAGTTCGAGGACGGCGTGACCGACCTGGCGCGCTTCGTCATCAATAGCAGCTTCGGCCTGTTCGGCATCCACGATGTGGCTTCGGACGGGGGCATCGACAAGCACGACGAGGACTTCGGCCAGACCTTCGGGCGTTGGGGCATGGGCCCCGGACCCTACCTCATGCTACCCTTCCTGAGCTCGAGCACGGCGCGCGACGCGGTCGGCCTAGTGCCCGGTTGGTACCTCGATCCCATCGAGGAGGTCAGGCCGATCAACCTCAGGAACTCGCTCGTGGTGCTGCGCCTCACCAACACGCGCGCCGAGCTGCTCGAGGCGAGCCGCATCCTCGAGGAAGCGGCGCTCGACAAATACGTGTTCCAGCGCGACGCCTACCTGCAGCGCCGGCGGAGTTTGGTCTACGACGGCCGGCCGCCGCGCGAGAAACTGGAGTAGACGAACCCATGAAAAAAGCTCTCGCCGCAATAGGTTTTTGGTTTTTCGTCACACCGGGCTTGGCGCAGGACACACCGCCCGACACCCTCGTCAAGAACGTGACGCTCGAGGTGGTGGAGCTCATTACGAAGGAAAAGGGCAACCGCGCGAAGATCGTCTCGGTGATCGAAGAGAAGGTACTTCCGCACTTCAATTTCACCGCGATGACGGCGCTCGCCATGGGTCAGAACTGGGGGAAAGCGAGCCCCGAACAGAAAAAGCGGCTGACCGAGGAGTTCCGGACGCTGCTCGTGCGCACCTACGCGAGCGCGCTCGCCGCCTACAGCGAGCAGAAATTCGACTTCCGCCCGCTGCGCGCGAAGCCCACGGACACCGACGTCACGGTCAACGTGCGCGTCCTGCAGCCCGGCGGCCAGCCGGTCACGCTCGATTACAGCATGGAGAAGACCGCAAACGGCTGGAAGGTCTACGACGTCATGGTTGGTGGCGTCAGCCTCGTGGCGAATTATCGTACGGAGTTCGCGAACGCGGTGCGTACCTCGGGCATCGACGGCCTCATCAAGGACCTGCAGACCAAGAATCGCGCGCTTGCAGAGAAGAAATGATCCGGCGTGAAGGCCGCCGCATGGTGGTGAGCGGCCCCGTGACGCTCGCCAATGCGGCCGAGCTTCTCGAACAGGGCCGTCAGCACCTTGCCGAAGGCGTGGGCAGCGTCGACCTCGGCGAAGTGACCGAGCTCGATTCGGCGCTGCTTGCCCTCGCTCTCGCCTGGCTGCGCGACGCGCGCGCGGCGAAGCGCGACATCGCATTCGCCAACCTGCCCGAAGGATTGCAGACGCTGTCGCGTCTCTACGGCGTGGAAGACCTCCTGCCGCGCGCCGCCTGAACGCGATCGAAGTCCGCGGCGTCGAGAAGCGCTATGGCGCGTTGCGCGCGCTTTCGGACGTTAGCCTAGCGATCGCAAGGGGCGAGTTCTTCGGCCTTCTGGGGCCGAACGGCGCCGGCAAGACGACGCTCATCAACGTGATCGCGGGCCTCGCCCGTGCCGACGCGGGTTCGGTCCGCGTGATGGGTGCACACACGGTCGACGATTACCGCCGCGCGCGCCGCATGCTGGGGGTGGTGCCGCAGGAGCTCGTGTTCGACCCGTTCTTCACGGTGCGCGAGACACTGCGCATCCAGGCGGGCTACTTTGGCATCCGCGCCGAGGATGCGTGGATCGACGAGGTGATGGAGCACCTCGATCTCACCGCTAAGGCCGACGCCAACATGCGCGCGCTCTCCGGCGGCATGAAGCGGCGCGTGCTGATCGCACAGGCGCTCGTCCACAAGCCGCCGGTCATCGTGCTGGACGAGCCGACCGCCGGCGTCGACGTCGAGCTGCGCCAGGGGCTGTGGCAATTCGTGCGCCGCCTGAACGCCGCCGGCCACACCATCGTCCTCACCACGCACTATCTCGAGGAAGCCGAGGTCCACTGCACCCGCATCGCCATGCTGAAGGCGGGCAGGATCGTGGCGCTCGACTCCACGCGCAACCTGCTCGCGCGCTTCGCCGGCTCGCGCGCGAGCGCCCGCGTGATGGGGCGCGATGGAAAACAGCACGTGCTGGAGATTGAAGGCTATGGCGAGCTCGAGCGGGAGCTTGCGCGGCTTCGCGCGCAAGGGGTGGAGATCGCCGATATCGAGCTCGATCGGCCCGATCTCGAGGAGGTTTTCCTGCGACTGACCGGATCGTGAGCGGGTCGTGAGCTTCTACACGCTGTTCCGCAAGGAGCTCTTGCGCTTTCTCAAGGTGAGCATCCAGACCGTGGCCGCGCCGGTGCTCACCTCGCTTCTTTACCTCGTCATCTTCGGGCAGGTGCTCGAAGGCCGCCTGCAGGTTTTCGAGGGCGTGCGCTACACCTCATTCCTCGTGCCGGGCCTGGTCATGATGAGCGTGCTGCAGAACGCATTCGCGAACAGCTCCTCGAGCCTCATCCAGTCAAAGATTACCGGCAACATTGTCTTCATCCTCCTGGCGCCCATCTCCTACGCCGAGTTCTTCTGGGCCTACGTCGCGGCGGCGATGGCGCGCGGCCTTGTCGTCGGCGCCGGCGTGCTTGCGTTCACCGCAGGCTTCGTGGAGTTGCGCCTGGCAGCGCCGCTTTGGGCGCTCGTATTCGCGCTTCTCGGCGCGGGCCTGCTCGGCGCGCTCGGCGTGCTGGCGGGGGTCGTTTCGGAGAAAATCGACCAGCTCGCCGCGTTCCAGAATTTCGCCATTTTGCCCCTTACCATGCTTTCGGGCGTGTTCTATTCCATCCACTCGCTGCCCGCCTTCTGGCGCGAGATTTCCCACGCCAATCCTTTTTTCTACATGATCGACGGCTTCCGCTACGGCTTCTTCGGCGCCTCCGATGTCGCCCCAGCGACGAGCCTCGCCGTGGTGGCGGCGGCCCTGGCCGCGGTGGCGACGGCGTGCCTTTTGCTGCTCAAATCCGGCTACAAGCTGAGAACCTGACGATGGTCACTCCCGAAAGCGTGAAGCAGGGGATCGAGGCCGGCCTCGCCTGCGAGCATGTCGAAGTACTCGGCGACGGCCAGCACTTCCAGGCGCTCGTGGTGTCGCGCGAATTCGCCGGCAAGAGTCGCGTGCAACGCCACCAGCTCGTCTACAAGGCGCTCGGCGAGCGCATGCGCGAGGAGATCCACGCGCTTTCCATGCGCACGCTTACGCCCGAAGAATGGACAAGCTAAGGATCACCGGCGGACGGCCGCTCGAGGGCGAGATCCGCGTCTCCGGGGCGAAGAATGCCGCGCTTCCCATCATGTGCGCCGCTCTTCTTACGTCGAAGCCGCTCGTCCTCACAAATGTGCCGGCGTTACGCGACGTCTCCACGATGACACGGCTGCTCTCGGAGATGGGCGTGCAGGCCGAGCGCTCCGCCGGACGGCTTGTGCTGCACGCCGCTTCGGTGAAGGAACCGACCGCCTCGTACGACCTCGTAAAGACGATGCGCGCTTCCGTACTCGTCCTCGGGCCGCTGCTCGCCCGCTGCGGACGCGCGAAGGTGTCCCTGCCCGGAGGCTGCGCGATTGGCGCGCGTCCGGTCGACCAGCACGTGAAAGGCCTGGAGGCGATGGGCGCGACCATCGCGATCGAGCACGGCTACATGCACGCGTCGGTCCGCAGTTCGGACGGTGGCCTGCGCGGCGCGCGCATCGTCATGGACCTCGTCACCGTCACGGGAACCGAGAACCTGATGATGGCCGCGGCACTCGCCGAAGGCGAGACGCTCATTGAAAACGCCGCGCGCGAACCGGAGGTCCTCGACCTCGCGCGCTGCCTTGGCGCGATGGGAGCGAAGATCGAGGGCGCCGGTAGCGACGTGATCCGCATCACCGGCACCGCCGCACTCGGCGGGGCGCAGCACCAGGTCATGCCGGACCGCATCGAAACAGGGACCTACCTCGCCGCCGCCGCCGCAACGGGCGGTCGCATCCGCCTTACCGGCGCGATGGCGAGCTCGCTCGATGCCACGCTCGACAAGCTGCGCGAGGCCGGCGCCAGGATCGCCGTCGAAGGAACCTCCATCACTCTGGAGATGACTGAACGACCGGCTGCGGTCAGCGTCCGCACCGCGCCCTTCCCGGGGTTCGCGACCGACATGCAGGCGCAGTTCATGGCGCTTGCCACCGTGGCGCGCGGCACGGCGGTGATCACCGAAACCATCTTCGAGAACCGCTTCATGCACGCGCTCGAGATGCAGCGTTTGGGCGCCGACATCCGTCTCGAGGGGAATACGGCGGTGGTCAACGGCGTGGAGCGGCTGCAGGGCGCGCGCGTCATGGCCACCGATCTGCGCGCCTCCGCCGGCCTCGTCATCGCGGGGCTCGTGGCGGAGGGCGAGACCGTCGTCGACCGCATCTACCATCTCGACCGGGGATACGAGACGCTCGAAAAGAAGCTCTCCGCCCTCGGCGCCCGCGTGGAGCGCGTGAGCTAGGTTTATGTCGTTCCCGCGACGGCGGGAATGGGCCCCCGCCTTCGCGAGGGCGACTCTGCCGGCTTCCCAAGCCGATTTCGGCTAAGATTCACCCCCTCTTATGAATCCCGGCCATGGCGAGCATCAGCATCGCACTGTCGAAGGGGCGGATCTTCGACGAGACCGCACCGCTGCTCGCGCGCGTCGGTATTCAGCCACGGGATAACCCCGAGACCTCGCGCAAGCTCGTCATTGCCA
>JAICPQ010000056.1 GCA_025929745.1 Burkholderiales bacterium
GAAACCAGCTGACGAAGATGTTCATGAGGAGCGAAGGCTCCTCCTCCGGCTTCGCCTCGATCTTGACGCCGTACTTGAGCAGATCGGACACGAGCCAGATGTCACCCGGCGAGTAGCTCGTGACGCGCTTGCCTTCACTCGTGGTCGCCTTGAGCTGGCGGCCTTCGATGGTGACCTTGGCGATGCGACCCGCCTTCACCTCCTCGAGGAACTGGGAGTACTCCATCGGCGCTTGCGCCGCCTGACGGGTGTTGAACTGGTTGAACACAGTCATCAGAACCAGCCCGATAACGAGCCAGATGACCAAGTTCTTGAGCATGTTGTTCAAATCTGCCGCTCCTCAACTAAGTCCTTCACTGCACTACGCAAAAAAACCATCTTACCCGGCGCGCAAGGCGCGTGCCACCACGTATGTCTCCGTTGATTCACCCCTGGAAGCCGGGGGTTTAATGATTTTGACCTTCTTGAACGCGCTCTCCAGACGCGACCTAAGCGTATCAAACGCTTCACCGTGAAACGCTTTGACCACGAAAACGCCGTCCGGCTTCAACCATTTGCGTGAAAGCTCGAGGGCTGCTTCGGCAAGCTCAAGCCAGCGGGCCTGGTCGACGTTGCGAATACCCGACAGGTTCGGCGATAGGTCTGAAAGGACGAGGTCTGCTCGCTCGTAATAGCCAATTTCGCGGAAATCCCCCTGGTGGATGGTCACTCCGGATATGGGGACGATCGGCAAAAGGTCAATGGCGAGCACGCGGCCGCCCGGCTTTACCTTCTCCGCGGCCACCTGCGACCAGCCGCCCGGCGCCGCGCCGAGGTCGATAATCGTCTGACCCGGGCGGAACAGCTTTTCCCTGGAATCGATTTCAAGGAGCTTGAAAGCGGCGCGCGAGCGATAGCCCTGCTTGCGCGCCGTCTTGACGTAGTGGTCGGTGACGTGCCGGTGCAGCCACTGCTTGCTCGATTTCGCCACGCGTAGAGCTTACCCGGTGGTCACATCTGCGCAGGCGTGCCGATAGCAAGTTCATGACTCGATGCGTAGAAAAGGAGAAGTGTGCGTAACCCTGCTCCGAGTCCTCGTTCTCGGCGGCGTGCTGCTCGCCTGCCGCGCGCTTGGCGCGCAAGTCGAGATCCCGGTGCGCGTGTCGCTCGAGACGTTAAGCGAGGCGCTCGCCACGCAGCTTGCCGCGTCGTCGTATCGCGAAGGCCCATGCCGGTATCTCAAGCTCGGGACCCCCACCGTGCAGGCCGACGGCGCTCGCCTGCGGCTCGCCGTTCCGGGGTCGGGCGCGCTCGGCGTCGCTATGAGCGGCAAGTGCCAGACCGCAGCCGCTTGGCGCGGAACGATGCACTTCACGCTCAAGCCGCGCATCGATCGCAGCGGTCGCGTGCGCGTGCACATAGTCGACTCGCGCCTCGCGGACGAGCGCGGCGGTGTAGCGCCGCTCATCTGGGATCTCGCAAAGCAGCGGGTCCATCCGCGCATCGAGCGCTTCGCCTACCATCTTGGCACCCCGCTCCAGATGCTCGGAGCCGCCGCGCAGGGCATCGAGCTTCGCCAGCCGCGGGTCGAAAGCACGCATGTAGTGGTAGCGGTAGCGATCGAGCTTCCCGACGCCTGGCTCGCCGCGCCGCCGCCCGCGGCGGCACCGGGCGCGCCGCTCACCGACGCCGAGGTCGAAGCGCTGGAGAAGGTGCTCGAGCCGTGGGACGCCTTTCTCTATTACGTCGTGCGGCACGTCGCGCTCGACGGCGAGGACGCAGCGCTACGCCAGCGCCTGTTCACCCTGCTTCTCGAGAGCCGCTATCAGCTCGTGGCGCTGCTTTCGGGCGATACGGTCGCCGGCGACCCGGTGCGCGCGCTTTTCCTGGACGCGTGGAGCGAGCTGCGCGAGATCCTTGCGCCGCGCTATTCCCTCCTCGTCGACGCCGGCGACGTGCTCGCGGCGCTTGAGAGCGCGGCACCCGGACTGCCGGTCTCCACGGACGGCCTGCGGCAGCTCGCGCGCACTCTCGCACCGGGCGCGGCGGCCGATCCACTCGCCTACGACTGGAGCGTCGACGCGCAGCTCAGCCGCGTGTTCGGCGTGGAAGAGATCTCGGAAACCGAATCCGCGCCGCCGCCGACGCGCAGTTGGCTCGACTTATTCATCCCTAACGCATACGCCAACACCCCGCTCGACCGGTGGGTGCCGACGCGCGCCGAGCTTCCCGCCTACGAAGTCCGTGTCGGCGGCCTGCTCGGCAAGACGGCGGCGAGCGAGCTCACCCGCGCCAAGCTCGCTCCCTCGCATGAACGCGTCTACCGGCACCTCGTGCCGGCCACCGCGCTCATCGAGAGCTGCTGGCGCCAATACGTCGTGCGCGGGGGCAAGGTGAGCTACCTGCGCAGCCAGGCAGCGAGTGTCGGCATCATGCAGATCAACCAGCGCGTCTGGCGCGGCTTCTACGACATGGAGCGCGTGCGCTGGGACACGGCGTACAACATCCGCGCCGGCGCGCAGATTCTCCTGCGCTACCTCAAGGACTACGCGGTTCCATTCGCCGAGCGGACCGGCGACCCCGAGCACGTCGCGCGCGCGGCGTACGCCGTCTATAACGGCGGCCCGCGCGCCGTCGGCCGCTTCACCAAGTCGCCGCCGCATCCGCGGGAAGCGCGCGTCGACGAGAAGCTGTGGACGCTCTACGGCGCCATCGCTGCCGGCGGCGACGTGGATCTCGCGAGCTGCAGCGTCAGGGAGCTCTAGAACGACGCACCGGGGCGCCGCTACCTCAGCATGCGCGTCTCGCCGTGTCGCAGGACGAAGAAATCCTCGTCGGTAAGCCCGGCTTTCTCGCGCGCCTCGGCAAGCTTGATCGGCGGCTCGTACAGGCTCTCGTCGGTGAGGTTCGCGAACGTCCCCCAGTGAATAGCAAGTGACTGGCGCGCTTTCACGTCGCGATGGACCTGGACCGCCTCGGCCGGGTCGAGATGCATGATCTGCATGAACCAGCGCGGCGCGTAGGCGCCGATCGGAATTGCGGCAACGTCGAAACCGCCGAACTTCGCGCCGATGTCGGCGAAGTCCTTGGAGTAGCCAGTGTCGCCAGCGAAGAAGAACGAGAGTTCCGGGTGCCGGATCACCCAGCCGCCCCACAGCGACTGGTTCTCGTCGCTGAGCGTGCGCTTCGACCAATGCTGGACCGGCACGAAGTCGATCGTCAGGCCAGCGAAGCTCGCCGACTCCCACCAATCCATTTCCACTACGTCAGTAATACCGCGACGCGCGAACCAATCCTTCAGCCCGAGCGGCACGTAGAAACGCGGCGAGCCGCCCGGCTGCTCGGCGAGCGTGCGCACGCTGTCCTGATCGAGATGGTCGTAATGGTTGTGCGAGATCACCACCACGTGGATATGCGGCAGCTCGGAAAGCGCCGGCACGGGCGGCACGACGCGCTTCGGGCCGGCAAAGCTGACCGGCGACGCACGCTCGGAGAAGTGCGGATCGGTCAGGACATTGCGCCCCCCTACGCGTATCAGCACGGTGGCGTGCCCCACCCAGGTCACCGAAGGATTGGCGACGAGGTTCGGCGTAGCCTGCGCGAAGCGATAGCCGTCTTCCGGATCGCGCGGCACGCCTTCGCGCAGCTGGTCCCACTTCCAGCGCCAGAAACCGCCCTTTTCAGCATGTGGATAGTTGTTGCGGAAGCTTTCGCCGGCCCGGTGCGGCTTGGCTGGATCGTGATAGCGGAAGGTCATGGCGCACGCGGCGACGATTGCCGCAATGCTCAAGATTATCAGCCGGGCCGGGCGCGCCATTTGCGCCAATTTACGCTCAGCCAGAGCGCCAGCGCGATCAGTGTTCCGCCAGGCAGCAGCAGCTCCACTAGGAGATAGGGGCTGAGACTGCGCGCATTGCTGAGTAGCTTTTTCACCGCGCCAGTCTGGCCGCCGCCGATGGCGCGCCGGTTTCCAGACCGCGCTAGCGTGTTACATCCGAAGCGGAAGCCGCAAGCGTAGCGGTCGCGCCGCGCAGCGAAGCGGCGGGTCCGAGGAACCGCGTGAGCCAGCCCTCGGCCTCTTTTCTGCCCGCCTCGAATAGCGCCTGCATGAAGACCGAGCGCGTATTGAAGCGGCTGTGCGTGCTTGCAGCTTCCGGCGCGCAGATGCGGTGCAGCTTCAGGCGGCGCAGCTTGCGCTCCAGGCGGCCGAGCGGCAGGAGCGAGCGCTGCGCCTCCCGCGTGGCGAGCGCAATCCCCTCGAGCTCGGCGTAAAGCGCCGAGCTGAAGCCCATTTCGGCAAGCCGCGACCAGATGCTTTCCGCGCTCACCGGCAGGCCGCTGATCTGGCTAGGCTGCAGGAGGACCAGCACGATGTCGGGCGCCGCGCACCCATAGAGAAGCGCGCGCACCGGCGGGTTCGACGTCAAGCCACCATCCCAGTAGGCCTCGCCGTCGATTTCGACGCTGCGGTGAATCCACGGCAAGCAGGCCGAGGCGAGCAGCACGTCAGGCGTGAGCTCGTGAGTACGGAAGAGACGCGGCATCCCGGTGCGCACGTTGGTCGCCGAGACGAAAAGCTTCAGCTCGCACTGCGCGCGCAGGCGGCCGAAGTCGATCGACTTGAGGAGCAGCTCGCGCAGCGGGTTCAGGTTGAGCGGGTTGAACTGCGAGGGTGAAAGGAACCGCGCAAGGAACACGAGCGATTCCGCCAGCGGGCTCGGCGCCGTATCGGCAAGACCGGTCCAGAAATCCGCCAGCGCGCGACGCGCGCCTCTGCGTCCGCCGGCGGTCAAGCCATAGGCGAGGAGCGCGGCATTCAGCGCGCCGGCGCTCGCGCCGCTCACACCCTCGATCTCGATGCGTTCATCCTCGAGCAGCCGGTCGAGCACGCCCCAGGTAAAGGCGCCGTGCGACCCGCCGCCCTGCAGCGCAAGGTTGAGGACTTTCTTCAGTCTACGAGCCGGTGTAGGCGGACTTGCGCCTGCGGGCGAACGCCGCGCGCACGTCCCGCCACGCATCGATCGCGGCACCGACCCAGAGATCGATCGTTTCGGCGCGCTCGAGCTCCACCGCGTATCGCGCACGCACAGGCGCAGGCAGGGATTGCGCCGCGCGTCGCCAGAAAACGGTCCGTAGGTTCATAACGGCCACGTTAGAGCAGACTTTGCGCGGCAACAAACAAGCAGAACTCAACCGCCGCTTGAGAAAAGCTCAAGGCGCCAAAGCGGTGCGCGAAGCGCACCGCCGGCGTGCGCGGTCTAGCGGCGCGCCTGGCTCCAGGGGAAATTCATCACGCGGTCACGCGCGCGCTCGAGCTGCGTAATCTCGCGTGGGCTGGGCATGCGCAAGTGAAGGCGTGGCGGATGTCGCAGCGAGCGGCGCGCGAGGAGCGTTCTTAACTGAGGCTCTTCGATCGAGGAGTCGGCGAGGCGTCGAACGTGACCGCCCTCCACTGCCGCGATCGGCAGCCCGTCCTTGAAGAGCACTCGGTTGCGGTAGATCGCGGCAACGCGCGCTTCGGGCGTGACGATGCCGACGAGGTTCAGCGGATCGGCGGCGCTCAGCACGACCAGCTCGTCGAGCTTCTCGCTCTTGCGAACGGCACGCAGCCGGCCGACGGCATCCGGCGCAGCGAACTGCTCGCCGCCGAATCCGCCGACGAAGCGCCCGCCGCGAATCCCGCCACGCGCCTCGAGCCTGCGGTAGACGCGCACGAGGTCGCGCCATGGCGGCAGCTGCGATTCGCGCTGGAGCAGCGTGCGAAACACGACGCCGTAACGCTTGAGCAGCGTGCGCGCGATCACCTCGATGTCGTCGCTCTTCTCGCTCTTTAAGAGCGACCAGCGGCCCGCCGTCTCGATCAAGCCCCTTCGTTTCTCCGGCGGCGCCAGCAACGCGCGCAAGCCGGCAAAGCTGTCGGCGGTCGCGATGCCGGCGCCCGCCAGCTCGGCGAGGCCGCGCTCCACGTAGCTCGGCAGGAGATTGGTGGCAGAGACGAGCTCGTGGAAGAAAGACGCGCCACGCTTCTCCAGCGCTTCGCGCACCACCTTCGCTTCGGAAGAAAAATCCGCAACCCCGTCTTTCTCAATGCCCCAATGCGCGGCGTTCTGCCGCTGCATGAGCGCGATCGGCGATGTGCGCAGGGGCGCCTTCGTTCCCGGCGTAAGACGTCCCCAGGCGACGCGCCCGCTCAGGCAGAGCTGATCGATCTGCGCCGCATCGTAGTCGGCCACGCGCGCGGGCAGGACGTCGTTCTCCCATGCCGCGGCGGCGAGCTCGAAGCCTTCGAGCTGCTCCACCACCGCCATCAACCCTTCGGCGCCCCTCACCTGGTCATCGGCGGCGACATGGTGCCAGTGAAGAAGGAAGCGCATGAAGTCCGCGGCCGACACCGGTTCGATCTCGGCGCGCAGGCGGTTCAACGTATAGCGGTGGATCCGCGCGAGCAGCCGCCGGTCGCACCATTCCAACTCCGGCTTGGACGAGAACCGGCCGCGCAGGATGCGCCCCTGGCCCTCGAGCGCGAGCAGCGCGCTTTCCGCTTCGGGAATGTCGAGCGCGCGCTCGTTCACCGGCCCGAGCACCTCCATGCGGCTCGCGAGGATCTCGAGCGGATCGTCGTTCAGGCGATCGTGCGCGAACCACGCGTTTGCCTTCTTGATCGCCCGCGCGCCCAGCTCGGTCAAGAGGCCGCGCCAATGCGGAGCGAGCTCACTTTCCTTGATGTAGCCGGCGACCATGAGCGCGTCGTACATCTCGTCCGGCGTATTGGCGATCGGCCATGCTTCCTGGCGCACCCGTTCAATTGCGGCCGGATCCAGCGCGCCGAGATCGTCTGCACTTCGCACCTCGGTGGCGCGCCGCGTGTACACCGCGCGCGTGCGGCGCTCTTCAAGCGGCGCATCGTCGAGGAAGGTGTACACCGCCGAGTTGAGCAGCTCGTGGGAGAGCACCGAAGGTTCGGGCGTGTCGCGCGCCACGGTTTGGATTTCACCCGCGTAGAGGCGCTGCAGCTCGCGCTCAAGCCCCGTGGCATCCACTGCTTCTTCGAGCGCATCGCGCAGCGCCTGCCTGACCAGTGGATGGTCAGGCACCTCGCGCGCGCCCGGCAGATTGTCCTGGCACGCCACGGCGTCCGGGAACACCGACTGGAGCAGGTCCTCCGCGTACATACGCTGCAGCTGGTTTGGAATGCGCGCGCCGCCGCGGTTGCGTGGCACGGCGAGCGCGAGCGTGCTGCTCCAGCGCCAACGCGTCTCGAAGATCGGCGAAGCGAGAATCGCCTGGATGAGCGTCTCGCGCACCGTGTTCGGGTGCAGGTAGCGGAACACTTCCTCAAGCGGGAACGAATGCAGCTCGCCGAGCGAAAGGATCAGGCCCTCCTCGGTCGCCGCTGCTTGCAGCTCAAAGTTGAAGCCCTGGCAGAACTTCTTGCGCAGCGCAAGACCCCAGGCGCGGTTGATGCGGCTGCCGAAGGGCGCGTGCAGCACGAGCTGCATGCCGCCCGACTCGTCGAAGAAGCGCTCGAGCGCGATCACCTCGCGCGTCGGCACGACGCCGAGGCTACGCTTGGTTTCGCCAAGGTACGCGGCGACTTGCTCGGCCGCACTTTGGCTGAGCCGATACTCCTTTTTCAGAAGATCGACGGCGGGCGAAAGCTCGTCCTCCTTGCGCGGCTCATCGGACCCGGGCAGCTCGAAGTCCACTGCGGCGCGTAGCGCCGAGACCGCTTCGCTCATCTCTGCAGAGCGCGCGGGCGCCTCGCCGAGCCAGAACGGCATCGAGGGCGGCTGGCCTTCGGCGTCGGCGACACGCACCACGCCGTTGCCGATGCGCAGGATGCGCCACGAGGTGTTGCCAAGCTGGAACACGTCGCCCGGCAGCGATTCGATGGCGAAATCCTCGTTCAGCGTGCCGATGAAATGGCCTTCGGGCTCCAGCAGCACGCGGTAATCGAACACCTCCGGAATCGCGCCGCCGTTCACGATCGCGTTCAGGCGGCTGCCCTTGCGGGAACGCAGTTTGTGACTCAGAGAATCACGATGAATCAGCGCGCCGCGCCGGCCGCGACGCGTGTTGTAGCCGCGCGCGAGCATCTCGACGACCTCGTCGTACTCGGCTTGTTCCAGGCTCCGGTACGGATAGGCCCGCCTGAAAAGCGAGATCAGCGCGGCCTCGTCCCACTCTTCTTCCGCGGACACTTCGGCGACGATCTGCTGCGCAAGCACATCGAGCGGCCTGTCCGGGACGCTGACCTTGTCGAGGACACCGTCGTGCACCGCGCGCACCATGGCCGCACATTCGATGAGGTCATCGCGCGTGAGCGGGAAAATGCGCCCCTTCGGCACACCCTTGATCGTGTGGCCCGAGCGCCCCACTCGCTGCAGGAAAGTGGCGATGCGGTGCGGCGAGGAGATCTGGCAGACGAGGTCGACGTGGCCGATATCGATGCCGAGTTCGAGGGACGCCGTTGCGACCAGGACCTTCAGGTCTCCATTTCTAAGTTTGTTTTCGGCATCGAGCCGCGCTTCCTTGGCCAGGCTGCCGTGATGCGCGGCGACGAAATCGGCGCCCAGACGCTCGGACAACTGGTGCGCCATGCGCTCGGCAAGCCGGCGCGTATTCACTGTGACGAGCGTGGTACGGTGCGACTCGATCAGCGAGACAAGCCGATCGTAGATTTCCTTCCAGACCTCGTGGGACATCACCGCTTCGAGCGGCGAGCTCGGCACCTCGACGGCGAGGTCGATGTGCCGCTTGTGGCCCTTGTCCACGATGGCAACCGGTTCACTGGTGAGGAAGCGCGCCACTTCCTCGATCGGTTTCTGCGTCGCCGAAAGACCGACGCGCTGCAGCTTGCGGCCGCAAACGTGGTCGAGGCGCTCGAGCGACAGCGCGAGGTGCGCGCCGCGGCGCGACTGCAGTACGGCGTGGATCTCGTCGACGATGACCACGCGCGCGGTCTTCAGCATCTGGCGCGAGCGCTCGGCTGTAAGGAGGAGATACAGCGACTCCGGCGTCGTGACGAGGATGTGCGGCGGCGTGCGCAGCATCGCCGCACGCTCGGTCTGCGGCGTGTCGCTCGAGCGCACCGCCGCGGTAATTTTTACCGGCGCGGCCGCGTGGATCTCGCGCCGCGGCACCGCGAGGTTCTTGTGGATGTCGGCCGAAAGCGCCTTAAGCGGCGAGACGTAGATGACCCGCACTTCATCCGGCAGCTCACTCTCGAGTCCTTCGCGCAGCAGCTGATCGATCGACGTCAGGAACGCAGCGAGCGTTTTCCCGGATCCTGTCGGCGCCGCGATGAGCGTATGGCGCCCTTCGCGGATCGCGCGCCAGCCTTCGAGCTGCGCCGGGGTCGGTTCGGCAAAGCGACTCGCCCACCACTCGCGGAGGACGGGGTGAAAATCAGGGGGTAGCAAGGTGGATATTTTGACATTAGATTCCCGGATTCATTCATGCTCACCCCCTTGGAACGCAAGGCGCTGAAGGCGAAAGCCCACAAGCTCGAACCGGTTGTTCAGATCGGCGCCAAGGGACTCACCGATGAAGTCATCGCGGAGATCGAGCGCGCGCTCAAGGCGCACGAGCTGATCAAGGTGCGCGCCGGCAGCCTCGAGCGCCACCAGCGCGAAGATGCGTTCGGCTCGATCTGCGAGCGCACCGGTGCCGAGTCCGTGCAGCAGGTCGGCAAGGTGTGCCTACTCTTCAGGAAGAAGCCCGATGACTAAGACGCGAGGAATGCTCACGCTCGATCAGCTGAAAGGTATGGTGGCGCAGGGCGAAATCGAGACCGTGCTCGCCGGCTTCACCGACCACTACGGCCGGCTCATGGGCAAGCGCTTCGACGCCGAGATGTTCGTCGACGAGATTGCGAAGCACGGCGGGCACGCGTGCGATTACCTGCTGACCGTCGACATGGAGATGGAGCCGGTGCCGGGCTACAAGTTTGCGAACTGGGAGCTCGGTTACGGCGACGTACACATGGTGCCGGACATGGGCACGCTGCGGCTCGCAACCTGGCTCGACAAGACGGCATTTGTCGTGTGCGATGTGAAGAGCGAGAAGACGCACGACTTCGTCGACGTAGCGCCCCGCACGATCCTGCGCCGGCAGATCGACGCGGCGAAGAAAGCAGGCTATGTAGGCTACGCCGGCACGGAGCTCGAGCACTACCTCTTCCAGACGAGCTACCGCCAGGCGGCGCAGCAGGACTTCCGCAATCTCGAGCCCGCCGGCTGGTACCTCGAGGACTACCACATGCTGCAGGGCACGCGCACCGAAAGCTTCCACGCCTCGGCGCGCCGGCACCTCAAACTTTCGGGCGTGCCGGTCGAGAACTCGAAGGGCGAATGGGGCAAGGGCCAGCACGAGCTGAACGTGCGTTTCGCCGAAGTGCTCGAGATGGCCGATCGCCACGTCGTGTTCAAGCAGTGCCTGAAGGAAATTGCGGAGAGCATGGGCATGAGCGTCACCTTCATGGCCAAGTTCGCCGCCGACGGCGCGGGCTCGAGCTGCCACATCCATTTCAGCCTGTGGCGCGACGGCAAGAACGCATTCGCCGGCGGACCCGATGCTTTCAAATACTTCCTCGGCGGCTGGATCGCCCACGTGCCTGACGTCATGGTGTTCTACGCGCCCACTGTGAACTCCTACAAAAGGTACGTCGATGGCTCGTGGGCGCCGACGCGCCTTGCCTGGAGCAACGACAACCGCACCGCCGGCTTCCGCATCGTCGGCTCGGGCAACAGCCAGCGCATCGAATGCCGCATCCCGGGAGCGGATTGCAATCCGTACCTTGCACTCGCCGCCTCCCTCGCCTCCGGCCTTGATGGCATCGCGAACAAGATCGAGCCGCCGGAGGTGTTCGTCGGCGACATCTACCAGGCGAAAAACCTGCCGCGCGTGCCGTATACGTTGAGCGACGCGATCGACCTCTTCGAGAAAAGCGCGTTTGCCAAAAAGATGTTTGGCGAAGCCGTGCACGGGCACTACACGCACTTCTATCGCACCGAAGCGCAGGCCTACGACCGCGCCGTCACCGATTGGGAACGCAGGAGATACTTCGAAAGAATATGAGACTCAAAGACAAGGTTGCGCTCATCACGGGCGCCGGTAGCGGCATCGGCCGGCAGGCGGCGCTCCTTTTCTCCAAGGAAGGCGCAGCCGTGGTCTGCGCCGACGTGAACGACAAAGCGGCGCAAGACACCGCATCACAGCTGAAAAATGCGATCGCGGTGAAGGCCGACGTGGCGAAAGCGAGCGACTGCGAGCAGATGGTCGCCGCGGCCGAGAAAAAGTTCGGAAAGCTGAACGTGCTCTTCAACAACGCCGGCATCATGCACGCGAAGGACGACGACTCGCAGACTACAAGCGAGGAAGTCTGGAACCTCACCATGGATATCAACGCCAAGGGGGTGTTCCTCGGCTGCAAGTACGGCATTCCGGCCTTGAAGCGCGCCGGCGGCGGCTCGGTGATCAACACCGCCTCTTTCGTCGCGAGGATGGGCGCTGCGACGGCGCAGATCGCCTACACCGCGAGCAAGGGTGCGGTGCTCGCCATGACGCGCGAGCTCGCGGTAATCCATGCGAGGCAGAACATCCGCGTGAACGCGCTCTGCCCGGGCCCGCTTAAGACCGAGCTACTAATGAGTTTCCTCAACACCGACGCGAAGAAGCAGCGGCGCCTCGTCCATATCCCGATGGGACGCTTCGGCGAGGCCGAAGAAATCGCCAAAGCCGCGCTTTTCCTTGCTTCGGACGACTCCTCTTACGTGACGGGCGCCGATTTCCTCGTCGATGGCGGCATCACCGGCGC
>JAICPQ010000233.1 GCA_025929745.1 Burkholderiales bacterium
GCGCACGCCATCACGCTCGCGGTGGCAATCTCCATGCTCCTCACGCCCTTCCTGCTCGCGCTGCACGACCATGTCGCGCCCTTCTCCGCGCCGGCCGCGGAGCGGGCACCGGACCTGCCGCAGGCCGGCACTGTCATCGTCGCGGGCCTCGGCCGCGTCGGGCAGGTCGTCGCGCGCATGCTGCACGCCGCGGGCTACGTGCCAACGGTGCTCGACGACGACCCCGATCACGTCGAACAGTCGCGCAAGTTCGGCTTCCGCGTGTTCTACGGCGATGCCACGCGCCTGGATCTGCTGCACGCCGCCGGCGCCGAAAACGCGAGCTTCCTTGTCATCGCGCTCGACAACCCGGAAGCGACCACGCGTCTTGCCAAGGTGGCGAAGAAGCACTTCCCGGAGCTCCACATCATCGCGCGGGCGCGCGACATGCGTCACATGTTCGCGCTGCGCGACCTGGGCGTGCAGACGATCGAGCGCGAGACCTGGCTATCGGCGCTGAAGCTGGGCGAGCTCGCGGTGGCGCAGGCGAGCAAGGATGCCGCGTGCGCGCGGCGCACCACCGAGACCTTCGCCGAGCACGATGTGGAAGTGGTCGCGAAGCTGTACGAAGTGCATCGCAACCGCCCCGACAAGCACGTCACCGTTTCCAACGAGCTGCGCGCCCAGCTTGCTCGCACCCTGAGCGAGGATCAGCGTAGGATGGCGGTCGCCAAGCCGCAACAATCATGAGCGCCTCCGCAAAGGACCCGTACGTAGATCTCGCCGAGCGCATCTTCATCGCGCTGTCGAGCCGGGTCTACGGCACGCTCGCCTCTTCGGAGGCGAAAAAGCCCGACCCCAAGGCGCTCGCCGCCTTCAGCTTCAAGCTGGCCGAGGCGTTCGAGGCGGCCACCCAGGATACGGAGCGGGTGAAGGCGCAGCACGCGGCCGCCACCAAGGCTGCGGTCAAGCTGGACGAGGTGGATCTCTCGAACGTGATCCGCGGCACGGGGAAGAGCTAGCCTGGTCCGGCGCAGAGATTTCCTGAAGCTTGCGGCGTTCGCGTGGCCTTCCAGCGCGCTGCCGCAGGCGGCCAAGAAGAAGGAAAAGCCTGCGCCGCCGACGCTCCTCGTCAACGACGTCCATTCGCAGCTCAATTCCGCGCGCGTCTGGCGCATCGTGCAGCCCGAGTCGCTCGACGCCATCCGCTCGGCGATGCGCGCAGCGCAGAAGGAAGAGCGCGCGATCTGCATCGCCGGCGCGCGCCATGCGATGGGAGGGCAGCAGTTCCTCTACGACGGGCTTCTCATCGACACGCGACGCATGAACCGCGTGCTCGGCTTCGACTTCGAAAAAGGCCACCTCGAGGTCGAGGCCGGAATCCAGTGGCCGCAGATCCTGCAGCACCTCGTCTCGGCGCAGAAGGGACGCGAGCACCAGTGGACCTTTGCGCAGAAGCAGACGGGCGCCGACAAGCTGACGATCGGCGGCTGCCTGTCGGCGAACGTGCACGGCCGCGGCCTGCGCATGCCGCCCTTCATCGGCGATGTCGAATCGTTCCGCTTGGTGAACGCCAAAGGCGACGTGGTGAACTGCAGCCGCACCGAGAACGCGGAGCTCTTTCGCCTCGCCATCGGCGGCTACGGACTTTTCGGTCTGATCACCTCGGTGACCCTGCGCCTCATCGAGCGGCGCAAGGTCGAGCGCGTCGTGGAAGTGCGCTCGATCGAGGGGCTGTCCAAGGCCTTCGCCGAGCGCATCGCCGACGGCTTCATGTACGGCGACTTCCAGTACGCCATCGACGACGCGTCGGATGACTTCCTGCGCCGGGGCGTCTTCACGTGCTACCGGCCGGTCGATCCGGCGACGCCGATTCCAGCCGGCCAGAAGGAGCTGCAGGAGCGCAACTGGGTCGAGCTCCTCACGCTCGCGCACCACGCGAAGGCTGAGGCTTTCCGCCGCTATGCCGGTCACTACGTCGCCACGAACGGCCAGGTGTACTGGGCCGACGAGGCGCAGATGAGCGTGTACCCGGAGAACTACCACCGCGCCCTCGACCAGCGCGTCGGCACCCAGGTGAAAGCCACCGAGGCGATCACCGAGATCTACTGCGACCGCGACGCGCTCGAGCGGTTCATGTCCGACGTGCGCGACTACGCGCGCCGCGACAAGGTCGACGTGATCTACGGAACGGTGCGGCTCATCGAGCAGGATCGCGAGAGCTTCCTGCCGTGGGCGCGGCGCTCGTACGCGTGCGTGATCTTCAACATTCACGTCGAGCACACCACGAGCGGACTCATCAAGGCGGGCGACGTGTTCCGCCGCTTGATCGACATCGGCCTCAAGCATGGTGGAAGCTACTTCCCCACCTACAACCGCTACGCCCTGCGCCGTCAGGTCGACGCCTGCTTCCCGCAGATGCAGGAATTTCTCAAATTGAAGCTCAAGTACGACCCGCAGAAGCTCTTCCAGAGCGACTGGTACAAGCACTACGAAAGGATGTACGAGAAGAGCTGAACTTCTGCTCTGGTTCCTGTTCGGCCTGTTCGTGCTGCGGGTCGTCGGACAAGTGCTCGTGGCCTTCTTCGAAGTCGGCTTCCTGCCGCCCATGCAAGCCTGGTATTCCGGCCTGATGCCTTATCGATATCTCCTGCCTTCGCAGATCCTGCTCATGGCGCTCATGGCGAAGATCTGCGTCGATTTCACGCGCCGCCGCGGCTTTTTCTACGAGCCGAAGCGCCCTCTCGGGACGCCGGTCCTCGTGTTCGGTTACCTCTACCTCGCGGCGATGATTGCCCGCGCAGTGCTCCTCTGGGACCGGCCGATCCCGATCGTCTTCCACTGGGTGCTCGCGACGTACGTGCTCATCGTCGGGCATTCGCAGCGGCGCAGGCTCCAATGACGATTTCGGAGCCGATGACGCTTCTCACCGACTACCTGCTCGCCGCGGTGAGCGCGTGGCTCGCGTGGCGGCTGCGTGGCCTCCAACCACGTGCGCGCCACTGGTGGTCGATCGCGTTCGCCTCGCTTGCCCTCGGCGCGCTCCTCGGCGGGACCTGGCATGGCTTGCTGCACAGCGCCCTCCTTTGGAAGGCGACGCTCCTCTGCGTTGGCGTGGCGAGCTTCGCCATGGTCGCCGGCTCGGCTTTCGCGACCTTTTCCGGCCGCGCACGCGATGCCGTGCTCTGGATCGCGGGCGCGAAGCTCGTCTTTTACTGGTGGTGGATGCTCGGCCACGACGAGTTCATTTACGTCGTGCTCGATACCGGCATTGCGTTCGCCGCAGTCGCGGCCATGCATCTGTGGCGCTGGAACGGCTGGATCGTCGCCGGCGTGGTGGTCTCGGTCGGCGCGGCGCTCGTGCAGGCGAGCGGCGTTAGGCTGCACGCGCACTTCAACCACAATGATCTCTACCACGTGATCCAGATCGCCGCGATGCTGCTCTTCTACCGCGGCGCGCGAGCGCTTGTCGACGGCGGCTAGTTTTTACGATTGGGATGACGGGCGACCAGGTCCTTCACGGAGGCGCCGCTGCGGTTCTCGCCCATCACGTCCCAAAGCGACCACATGCGCTGGGAAAGCGCCGGATCCTCAAGGCTCGCGATTCTCTCGAGAAGCGCGGCGCTCGCCCCGGGGTGCTGGGCGAGCGCGCCAAGGAAGTACTTGTCGTGCGCAAACGGCGACTCCTGGAAGGCGCGCTCGAGCTCGGCGGGGCTCATGCCGCGCACTTCTTGCACGGCAACCTCGAGCGCCCGGCCGCGCCAGATCTCCGAGCCGACCACGGCGGGAAGCGACAGTGCGGCGGCGAGCGCCACCCAGAAGAGGATCTTCGGCTCGCTCGAGCGTCCGCGCAGATGGAGCACGACATGGCCGAGGGCCGCGCCCCAGATGCCGACCGGCACGGCGGCGGTGGCGGCGACGAGAGGCAAGAGCACGAAACC
>JAICPQ010000092.1 GCA_025929745.1 Burkholderiales bacterium
GAATACAAAGGCAACCGATCCCGGCATGCTCGACAACATGGTGGGCGGCGGCGTGTCCGCGGGTCTCTCGATTGAAGAGGTCCTTCTAAAAGAAGCGTGGGAAGAAGCGGGCATCCCCACCGAACTTGCGCAGTGCGCAACGCTCGCCGGCAGCATCGAGGTGATGCGCGAGGTGCCTCAGGGCGTGGCGTGTGAGGTCGCGCACGTGTACGACCTCGACCTTCCACCCGGTTTTCTTCCGGTCAACCAGGATGGCGAGGTGAGCGAATTCACGCTCGTCTCTTTCGACGAAGTGCGTCGGCTGATCGAGGAGACGGACGAGCTGGCGGCCGACGCGGCCCTCGTAGCCCTCGACTGCCTTAATCGACGAAGCGCACGCCCCGGCTCTGCGAGCGCAGCCGCGGGTCGCGCGACCTGACCGTCACCGGCCGCCCCTCGAGCACCTCGCGACAGCGCTCGAGCGTATCGGCTTCCAGGCGCGCCATCGCCTCGCGCGTATAGAAGGTGAGGTGCGGCGAAAGAATCACGTTGTGCAGTTCGTAGAGCACGGCCAGCGGATGTCCGTGCTTCGCCAGCGGTTCCTGGCTGTAGACGTCCAACCCCGCGCCGGCGAGCCCGCCCGCCTGCAAGGTTTTCAGGAGCGCAAGCTCATCCACGATGGCGCCGCGCGAGACATTGATGAGGTATGCGGTCGGCTTCATCGCGCGCAATTCGGGCTCGCCGATGAGGTGGCGCGTCTCGGCGTTGAGCACGCAGTGGATCGAGACGAAGTCGCATTCGGCGAGCATGGCGCGCAAGTCACGGTGCGTCGCCTTGGCGACGTACGGATCGTAGGAAAGCACGCGCATGCGAAAGCCCGTCGCCATGCGCGCGAAGCTGGTGCCGATGCGGCCGAGACCGACCACGCCGACTGTTTTGTCCGCAAGGTCGGACGCGAGCCAGCGGCGCTCGGGCCATACCCAGCCTTCGCTGCTCATCGCCTTCTCGAGCTTCTTCAGGTTCTTCGCGAGCGCCATCATCAGCGCGAACGCGCCTTCGGCGACGGTTTCTTCCGCATACTCCGGGACGTTCACCACCGGGATGCCGCGCTCTTGCGCGGCGGCGATGTCGATCGCATCGATGCCGACGCCATACTTGACGATGCCCTTGAGCCTGCGCGCGCCTTCAATAACGCGACGCGTGATCGGCGTGTAGCACATCAGAATCAGCTGCGCGTCGCTCGCCTCTTCGGTCAAGCGCGCCTCGGCAACCCCGTCCGGCAATAAGACCAGCTCGTGGCCCGCCGTGCGCAACGCGGCATCGACCCCGGGAAGCTCGAGCTCTCGGTCGGTACGAACTACCTTGGCCACGGCGCCTTGAGCGACGCCTCCGCCGGGACATTGCGGCCCGACACTTCGATCTCGTAGCGGCCCGAGATGTCCTCGGCGTACACGAAGCCCATGCCGACCATGCAGCCGAGCGTGGCGCTGTAGCCGACTGAGGAAAGCTCGCCGATCGGCCTGCCGTTGCGCAGGATCGGCTCGCCGCCCCAGGCAAAGATATCGGTGGCAGGAAAGGTGAACATGAGGATGCGCTTCGCGAGTTTCTCGGGGGCACGTCGCAATTCCGGACGCACCGTGAATGCGAGACCGGCTTCGTAGGGCGTGCAATCGGGCGAGAGCTCGGGTCCGAACGCGCGGCGCCCGGCCTCGATGCGTAGCGCATCGAGCGCGTAGTACCCGCAGTCCTTGAGTCCGAGCTCCTTGCCTGCGCCCCAAATGCGTTCATAGAGTCCGCGCGCTTCCGCGATCGGCACGTAGAGTTCGGTGCCCGGCCCGCCGACATAGGAGGCGGGCTGCGGCCGCGCGCTGCCGATATCGGTTCTTTCAAGGATGTCCTTCGAGCGCGGACCGAGCACGGAGATCACCGCCCACTCCGCGCTCACGTCGTCGACCATGACGTCCTCTTCGCTTTTCTTGTTTCTCAGAAGCCAGGCGCGATCGCGCACGGGCTGCGCCGACCCGGTGATCAGCAGGAAATCGTCGTCCGCCCAGCGCTGCACGGTCACATCGCTTTCGTAGCCGCCCTTGCGGTTGAGGATCGCCGTATAGGTGAGCTTTCCGATGCGGTTCGCGCACACGCGATCGAGGAGCGCGGCGGCGGCGCGTCCGCGCACGCGCAGCTTGCCAAACGAAGTTTGATCGAAGATGCCGGCCGCGTTGCGCACCGCAAGCTGCTCTTCGATCATTGCCGGGAGCCAGTTCGGCCGGCCGAGGGTGTACTCCATCTTCGGCCCGAAGTAGTTGGCACGCTCCCAGCCGAACTTCGAGCCGAACTGCGCGCCCTTTGCCTTGAGCGTCGAATAAAGCGGCGACAGGCGCTGGGGTCGGCCCGACTCCAGCTCATGGCGCGGCCAGCGCATGGCGTAATGCAGGCCGAGCGTCTCCACGGTGCGATCGCGCAGCCATTTCGCATCGGCGGCAAACGCGCCGAAGCGGCGGATGTCCACTTCGAAGAGATCCATCGGCGCCTCGCCGCCGGCGATCCATTCCGCGAGCAGCTTGCCTGCCCCGCCGGCGTTCGCGATGCCGGCGGAGTTGAATCCGGCGGCAACGAAGTAGTTGCGCACCTCGGGCGCCTCGCCTAGGATAAAGTTTCCGTCGGGCGTGAAGCTCTCCGGCCCGTTCAAGAGCATCTTGACGCCCGCGGTTTCGAGCGCCGGTACGCGATGGATTGCCGCCTCCATGAGCGGCTGGAACTGGTCCCAGTCTTCAGGCAGAAGCTCGAACTCAAACTTGTCGGGAATGCCTTCCATACCCCAGGGCTTTGCCACCGGCTCGAAGCCTCCCATGACGAGCCCGCCCACCTCCTCCTTGAAGTAGATGAACCCATCCGGGTCGCGCATCACCGGCAGCATCGGATACACGCCGGCGATCGGCTCCGTGACGATGTAGAAGTGCTCGGCGGAATGCAGCGGCACGGCGATGCCGTGCCGCTCGCCAAGCGCACGCGCCCACTGGCCGGCGCAATTCACGAAGATCTCGCACTCGACATCGCCCGCCGTTGTTTGGATCCCGGTGACAAAACCGTTCCGGGTTTTCAGGTCCGCAACGCGCACCCCTTCCTGGATCTTGACGCCGAGGTTGCGCGCGCCTTTGGCCAGGCTCTGCGCGAGGTCAGCCGGATTCGCCTTGCCGTCGGCCGGAAACCAGAGCGCGCCCTGCAGGTCGTCGATGCGCAGGATCGGCCACTTCTCGAGCGCTTCGCGCGGCGAGAGCAGCTCGACTTCAATGCCGAAGCTGCGTGCCATCGCCGCCTGGCGCTGGAACACGATCCAGCGCTCCGGCGAGCGCGCCACGTTGACGCTGCCGCATTGCCTCCAGCCGGTGGCAAGCCCGGTTTCGTGCTCGAGAGTGGAATAGAGGCCGATGCCGTACTGGCTCATGCGCGTCATGGAGCGGTTGGGGCGCATCTGCCCGACGAGGCCGGCCGCATGCCACGTCGTGCCGCAGGTGAGCTTGCCCTGCTCCAAGAGCACGATGTCGCGCATGCCGAGCTTGGCAAGATGGTATGCGACGCTCGCGCCGACGATGCCCCCGCCCGCGATGACGATGCGCGCCTTCATATCTTCAGCGCGATGACGCCGGCGGCGACGGTCGCGGCACCGACCAGGCGGCGCGCGATATGCCCTTCCTTGAGAAGCCAGGCGCCGATGAGCGCGGCGAAGATCACGGAAGTCTCGCGCAGCGCCGCGACCGCAGCCACCGGCGCGCGCGTCATCGCCCAGAGCACGACGCCATAGGCGGCCGCGGACAAAGCGCCGCTGAAGAGCCCGCGCAGCCAGAACCGGCGCGCGTACGCGGTCAGCTCGCGCCGCTTCAGGACAAAAATCAAGATCGGGAAAGGCAGCGCATCCAGCACGAAGAGCCACACCACGTACGACTGCGGCGCTGCGGCGGCGCGCACGCCGGCCGCATCGACAAGCGTATAGAGCGCGATGATGAAGGCGTTAGCGAGCGCCCAATGGGTGGAGACGCGCGAATGGCGCCAGTCGAAGCCGGCGAGACCGAGCGAAAGCACCCCGCTGCAGATGAGCACGATGCCGACCCATACCAGCGGTCGCGGCGCCTCGCCAAGCCACCAGATCGCGCACAGACTAGTGAGGAGCGGCGCGAGGCCCCGCATGAGCGGATAGCCATGCGAAAGATCGCCTGCGCGGTAGGCACCAACTAGCGCAAAGTAGTAGGCGATGTGGATGAGCATGCTCGCTCCGATAAAGGGCCACACAGCGGCCCCGGGAAACTCGACGAACGGCAAGAAGGGTGCGGTCGCAATACCGGCGAAGAACACGACGAGCGTCATGTCGAGCAGCACGTCGCCGCTCGACTTGATCATCGCGTTCCAAGTGGCGTGCGCGAGGGCCGCGGCGAGCACCGCCAGCGTTACCCCAAGCGTAAGTTCAGGCACCCAGCGATTCTTCCACGATGGCGAGTGCGCGATCCAGGTCGCTTTCAGCGATGGTCAACGGTGGCGCGAGCACGAGCACGTTGCCCTGACCCACCTTGAACGAGAGACCGCGCGCGAGGCAGCGGTAAAGAACCTCTTCGGCGAACTCGGCATCGTTGAGTTCCACTGCGAGCAGTAGCCCGATGCCGCGAACATCGGAAATCGATGTGTGGCGGATGCTCTTCAAACGCGCGAGCGCGCGCCCGCCGAGGCGTCGCGAGCGCTCGAGGAGCCTTTCTTCCTCGATCACCTCGAGCCCGGCGAGCGCCGCGGCGCAACCGACCGAGCTCTTCTCATGCGTGTAGTGGCCGAGCGCGCGGTCCGCGCCGACATCGAGGCCCGCGCGTACGATGAGCGCCGCCATCGGAAATACGCCCCCGCCGAGGCCTTTGCCGAGTACGACCATGTCCGGAACGATGCCGTAGGGCTCGTAGGCGAACATGGTGCCGGTGCGGCCGAGGCAGACGGGAATCTCGTCGAGGATGAGGAGCGCGCCGTGCCGATCGCAGGCGGCGCGCAGCTTCCGGTAGTACTCGGGGGGCGGCACCTGCACATCGGTCGAGCGCACCGTCTCCACCACCACGGCGGCGACGTCCTCCTCTTTCGCGAGCACGTATTCGACGTAGTCGGCGCAGCGCAAGTTGCACGAGCCGGCGCACCCGAAGTTGCAGTGCCGCGGATCACACGGCTGCACGTGCTCGGTGCCGGGAAGGAGGGGTCCGATGTGGCTCCGGAAGAGCGCCTCGCCGCCGAGCGAGACGGCGTCGAGCGAGGCACCATGGAACGAGTCCCACATCGAGATGGTCTTGTGTCGGCCGGTCGCGAGCCGCGCCACCTTGAGCGCCATGCCGATCGCCTCGGCGCCGCCGGGCGCGAACAGCACCTTCTCCAGGCCGCTCAGCCGTGCGAGCTTTCGCGCGAGCTCGACCGCGTACGCGTTCGTATAGCGGCGAGGCGAGAACGGCAGGGTGTCCAGCGCACGCTTCATTGCTTCGACGACGCGCGGATGGCCGTGGCCGAGCTGATGCACGCTGTTGCCGTGGAAGTCCATGATGCGCTGACCGTCCACCGTCTCGAGCCAGATACCGGAAGCCGATCGGATTGCGGTCAGGCACGGCGTGGAGAGCGACTGATGCAGGAAGTGGCGCGCATCTTCTTCCAGGAGCGCGCGCGCCGCGGCGCCGACATGGCGCGCCTGCCACTGCGTGCGCCGTGGGGAGAGGTTGACGTCGCCCTCGGCCGCGAAGTCTTTAGGCGTGCTTTTGCTTGGCGGCCGCGCCATTGGCGAAGTCCTCGCGCAGGCGCGTAGGCTGGAGCGCCCCGGCCTGCTCGAGGATCGGATAGGCGACCGAGCAGATGTGCGAGTTGATGCGCTTGAAGTCGTTGATGATGTCGAGGTGGAGCGAACTGGTCTCGATGGACTGCACGGTCTGCCCGGCGAGCCGGTTCAGGTGCGAGTCGGCGTACTGCTGTTGCAGCTTGCGCAGCTCCACCTTGGTAGCGAGCAGGCGCTGGGCGCTGCGCAGGTCGGCGTTCAGGAACACGTTCATGCCCAGGCGCAGGTTCGCAACCACACGCGCGTGCATGTCGCAGATCTCCTGCATGCCGGCCTCGGAGAACTCGCGCCGCTCAGCGATCTTCTTCTCGATCAGGTCGTCCAGCATGCGCTCGATGATGTCGCCCACGTGCTCCATGTTGATGGTGAAGGAGATGATCTCGGCCCAGCGGCGCGCATCGCGCTCCTCGAGCGCTTCGCGCCCGAGCTGCGTGAGATAGAGCTTGATCGCGGTGTAGAGCGCGTCGACGTCGTCGTCCATGCGCCGCAACTCGCGCGCGAGCCGCGCGTCGTTGGTGCGGATCACGGTGAGCAGGCCGGCGAGCATGGCCTCGATGATGTCGCCGATGCGCAGCACCTCGCGCGCCGCGTTCGACGTGGCAAGCGCCGGGCTCTCGAGCGCGGCCGGGTCGAGGTGGCGCGCGACCACCTGCTCGTCCTTGCGCTTGTCCTCGGGCAACAGGCGCTCGGCGAGCCGAGCCACCGGCACGGTGAACCAGATGAGCGAAACGGCGAGCAGCAGATTGAAGGCGGTGTGGAAATTCACGATGAAGCGCTGCGGCTCGGGCTCGATGCGCGCGAGGAGCGGCTCGATCCAGCCGAGGAGCGCCACGGTGAGCACGCAGCCGAGGACCTTGAACAGCAGGTTGCCGAGCGCGACTCGCCGGCTGGCGTTGCCGGCGCCCGAGGTCGCGACGACCGCGACGATGCCGCTGCCGAGGTTCGCGCCGATCACGAGGAAAAGCGCCACCTTCAGGCTGATGACGCCGCTCGATGCGAACGCCGCGGCGAGCAGCACAACCGCCAGGCTTGACCACGCCATGAGCGTGAAAACCGCGCCGATCAGGATGTCGAGCAGCGGGTCGCCCGACAGCGTGCCGAAGAGCACCTTCACCCCCGTCGCGGCGGTGAGCGGCCGCGCCGCCTGCAGGATGATCTGCAGCGCGAGGATGATGAGGCCGAGGCCGATCGCGATGCGTCCCACCTGCCCGGCGCGCGTCGCCTTGCGCGTGAGGTGAAAGAGCACGCCGAAGCCGATGAGAAGCGGCGAAAGCCACGAGAGGTCGAGCGAGAAGAGCTGCACCACCAGGCTCGTGCCGACGTCGGCGCCCAGCATGATGGCAAGCGCGGGCGCGAGCGGCATCAGGTTCTGGCCGACGAACGAGCCGGCGAGGAGCGCCGTCGCGCTGGACGACTGAACCAGGCTGGTGACCCCCAAACCGGCGGCGAAGGCATTGAACGGGTTCGCCACACTTGCACCGAGCACACGCCGCAAGCTGCCGCCGAGCACGCGCAGCACGCCGGAGCGCACAATGTGCGTGCCCCAGACGAGCAGCGCGATTCCCGACAGGATGGTGACGAGCGTCTGCACGTGGCGTTTAGGTCACCAAGGGATCGAATAGGTTTTCACGTTCGTAAAGCTCTTCATGGCTTCGACCACGCCTTCCTTATAGCCCAAACCGGAGTCCTTGATGCCGCCGAACGGCGTGCTCTCCAGGCGATAACCCGGCACTTCCCAGACATTGACACTTCCGACATTGAAGGCCGAGACGAACTTCGTGACATAGTCCATGCGGTTGGTGCACACACCGGAGGAGAGGCCGTATGCCGTGCCGTTCACGAGCCGGATCGCCTCCTCCGCATCGCGGAAGCGGATCACCGGCGAGACCGGGCCGAAGGTTTCCTCGCGCACGAGTTCCATCTCCGGTGTGACGCCGTCGAGCACGGTCGGCGAATAGAGCGCGCCGCTTCGCTTGTTGCCGACGAGAAGGCGCGCGCCTTGCGCGCACGCGTCGTTCACGCGCCGCTCGAAGAGCTTCGCGGCGTCCTCGTTGATCACCGTACCCATGTCGACGTTCGGGTCCAGGGGATCGCCGTACGACCAGTTGTTGGTTTGCCGTACCAAAGAATCAACAAATGCATCGGCGATCTTCTCGTGGACCAGGATGCGCTTCACGGCGGTGCAGCGCTGGCCCGAGTTCTTGTACGAGCCGGCCGCGGCGAGCGCCGCCGCCTTCGCCGGGTCGGCGTCCTCCATGATTACGAGCGGGTCGTTGCCGCCCAGCTCGAGCACCATGCGCCTGTAGCCGGCTTTGGAGGCGATGTACTTGCCGATCGGCACGCCGCCGGTGAAGGTGACCATTTCCGCGTCGGCGTTGGTGATCATCTCGTCGGCGATCTCCTTCGGATCGCCAGTGACGATGGACAGCATCTGCGGCGGCAGCCCGGCCTCGTACAGGATGTCGGCGAGGACGAGCGCGGCGAGCGGCGTCTTCTCGGTCGGCTTCAGCACCATGCGGCTGTTGGTCGCCACCGCCGGCGCCACCTTGTGGATCACCTGGTTGAGCGGATGATTGAACGGCGTGATCGCCGAGATCGCGCCCATGAGCGGCTCGCGCAGCGTATACACCTTGCGGCTCTTCCCGTGGTGCGTGAGGTCGCACGAGAACACCTGGCCGTCATCGACGAGCGCCTGGTTCGCCGCGAAGAGGAGCACGTCGCTCGCGCGGCCCACCTCGTAAATCGAATCCTTCATGCAAAGACCTGACTCGAGCGTGATGAGGCGCGCGATCTCGTCCTTGCGGCTCGCGATGATCTCGCCTGCGCGCATGAGGATCTTGTAGCGCTCGTAGCGCGTGAGGTTCGCCTTGTACTCGCGTGCAATGCGGAACGCGCGCCTTACGTCCTCGACGGTGGCCTTCGGCACGGTGGCGACCACCTCGCCGGTGTACGGGTAGCGCACCTCGATTACGCGCTCGCGCTGGACCTTTTCGCCGGCGATGCGCATCGCCTCGCGACGCGGCGCGTCGACGGTTCTTGTCCTGGCGTGCATTATTTCTTCTCCTTCAAGCTTGCTAGTGTACGGCGGACCTTGGCGAGCTCGGCACGGGCAAGCTCGTTCTTCGGGTCGAGCGTGGTGGCGGCCTCCAGGTTGAGCTCGGCCCGCTCGAGGCTTGCGCGGGTGACGCCGGTGCTGCCATCGGCCAGCTTATGCGGCATCTGCGACACCTGGCCGAGGAGGATGAGCGCCTCCAGGTTCTTCGGCTCCATCTCGACCACGAAGTTGAGCTCGGTCGTGGCCTGGTCGATGCGGCCGAGGTCGAGCTGCACCTTGGCGTGCGCGAGGTGCGGGGCCACCGAGTGCCGGTCGATCTTCTTCGCGGCAACGTAGGCGGCAAGCGCCGTGTCGTACTGCTTGAGCCCCCGGTACGCATGGCCGAGGTTGAGCCAGGCTTCCATCGAGTTCCTGTCGAGCGCGGTGGCCCTGGAAAGCTCGGCGGCCGCGGCGTCGTATTTCTGCTCGGCGAGCAGCGCCTTGCCGCGGCTCACGTGCTGCGCCGCTTCCTCGCCGCTCGAGCACGCGGCAATGA
>JAICPQ010000071.1 GCA_025929745.1 Burkholderiales bacterium
CGATCTGCTGGCCGTACAGGTCGACCGAGCAGCGCCCGATGCAGATGACGTCGAGCTTCAGGATTTCTTCTCCTTCAGGATCTCGACCAGTGCGCGCAGCGCCGCGGTGTAGGAGCGCCAGCCCAGACCCTCGACCGTCGCCATCACGGCCGGAGAGATGATGGAGTGCCCGCGCCAGTGCTCGCGCGCGTGGCGGTTGCTGATATGCACCTCGATCACCGGGAACGGCATGGTCTTGATCGCGTCGTGCAGCGACACGCCGTATTGCGTGAGCCCGGCCGGATTGAGCAACGCTCCGTCCGCCTCGTCGATGTGCTTATGGAGGAAGTCGACCAGCGCGCCTTCGTGATTGGACTGGAACGGGACGATCTCAGCGCCGAGCTCTTTGCCGAGCTGCTCGAGCTTCTTCAGTATCTCAGCCAGCGTGGTGGATCCGTAGATATGCGGCTCGCGCCGGCCAAGCAGGTTCAGGTTCGGGCCGTTGAGAACAAGAATCTTCATCGCTGCTTCCAGTTCCTCTCGAGGTTTGAGACGAGCGCGGGACTCAGGTGGCACTCGGCCTGTTCGCGCGCATAGATTGCCATGTAGCGGCGGAAGGTGTCGAGCGGCTCCTCGCCGGCGCGGAATGCGCGCCGGTTTCCCGCCGCACTGACTACGCCCGACGAAGTCAGCCTGTCCACCATGGCATTGATCGCTTCGTCCATGCGCTCCGGCGGCACGATCTCGTCGCAGATGAGGCGACCCGCCTCGCTTTCGCAATCGATGCGCCGCTCCGCGAGGATTGCCTGCCGTGCAATGCGATCGCCAACGAAGCGCGGCAGGCGCAAATTCGCCGCACCCGGAATGATTCCTTCCTTGCGAGCGGGCAGCGTGAGATACGCCTCGTTCGCCGCGATGGTGTAGTCCATCGTAAGGAGGATCTGGCAGTGCCCGCCGATCGCGAAGCCTTCAACCGCGGCGATCCACAGCTTCTCGGTGCTTTGCACTTCGGGTGAAGCGTCAGGAACGGCGAGGCCGCGATAGAACTTGTTGACGAGGCCGAGATCGCGGATGAGATACCAGAGATAGCGGATCTTGCCCTCGTAGAGATGCGTGAGGTTGATACCGGCGCCGAAGAGCCGCCGCCCGGCGTATTTCGGGTGCGTGACGACATCGCCGCGCAGCACGCACACCTCGGTCTGCGAATCGAGCAGGGCGACGTCCACTGCGATCTCCGCTCCGGGCAGCGTGGTTTCGTCTTCCGCGTTGAGATAGCGCGGGTTGCTCAGGGTCAGGATCGATGCCTTGCCTTGGCGCTTGAGCGACGCGCCTTCGAGCTTGAGCTCACCGTGCTCCTCATAGTGTTTCAGGCGCTCGGCGGATTCCTTTCGCGGCAAAAGCATTGCATGGCAGAGGTGCGTACCGGCGACCGGGTTTCCGAGGATCTCGGCGAGGAAGCGTCCATGCGCACGTTCGGCGCCTTTCTTTTCTTTGAGCGGCCGGCGTGCCTCGGCGGCGAGCTCCTCTTCCGGAACCAGCTTCGCCAATCGGCAGAGCTCCTCGACGCGCAGGAAACGGGTGCGCGCCACGGTGAGGTCGTCGTAGGTGCGCAGCGCCTGCATCAGCGTGCGGCGCTCCGCAGCGGCAGGCTACGCCGCGACACCTGGTCGGTAAGCCACTTCACCGAGCGGCGCGCACGCTCCGTGACGACAGCGACCGGGAGTTGCGTGTAGTCGTCGTTGAATACTTCGAAGCTGTAGTCGCCGCGGTAGCCCAGGCGATCGAGCGTACGGACGAGCTCGGCGACGTCGGCGCTGTGCACGCCCTCGCCCGGGAATACGCGGAAGTGACGGGCGGTGTTGATCCGCTCCTCGCGGGAGGGGATCTGCTGCCACATGAAGTCAGCGAGCTGGACGAGAAACATCTTCTGCGGCGGGATTTCCTCCAGCGCTTCGCGGCTCGTGGCGGTGGCGAACATGTGGAACGAATCGAGCGCGAGGCCGAGGTTCGCGCGATCGGCCTCGGCGACGATCTCCCAGGCCTGAGGGTATTCGCTCACGTGCCTACCCCAGGACAGCGCTTCGTAGGCGATGCGGATGCCATAGGGAACCGCAAGCGTCGCGAGCTTTTGCAGATCCTTGGTGAGAGACCCGAAATCGGATGTGGCATGCGTGGAAGTGGACGAGCAAGCGAGCAGCAGCCGCGCGCCGAGCGTGCGGCACATCGTCAGCATCGCTTTTGCGATGTCGACCTTGTAGGCATGAAGGTGCCCGGAGAGCCCTTCAAAGTCGCGCAGCACCTGGAAGCCGGTCAGGCGGAGGCCGCTCCTGCGCACGATCTCGCCCGCAGCTTCCGGGCCGCCGGGGTGCGCGGCGACATCGTTCGCGTTCAGCATCACTTGAGTGAAGCCGGCCTCGCGCATGGCGTTGAGCTTCGCCTCGAGCGGCCCCGCCAGCGTGATCGTGTCCATGCCGAAATGATCGAGATTCATGGCTTGAGATGGCTCACGACGAGCTCGAAGGTGACGCCGCCTTGGTAAACCTGCGTGAGCGCGCCTTTCTCGTTCGGCTGCACCGGCCCGCGGTCGACGAAGATAACGCCGCGCTCCTTCAATGCGCGCGTCGCGGCCGGCACGTCGGGCGCGCCGAGGCCGACGCGCACCAGCGCTTCTTCCCAGTGGATATCGTCGGAGCCAGGCGGCGGCTCGATGAGCTGCAGATAGAACTTATGGCACGGACTCTCGAGCAGCGTGCCCTTGGGCAGCACACCGAAGTATTTCCCCTCCGGGAGGACGGAGAAGCCGAACAGGTTCTTGTAAAAGTCGACCCAGTCGCGCGTGCGATCGCCGTAGATGCTCTGCACCACGCCGAAGTAGTGCAGCCCGGCGAGGGCGGCGGGTTTACGATTGACATTCGGCTCGAACACGAAATCGACGTCGTAGATCGAAAAGTCGTTGTAGCGGTCGACGAAGTAGATCAGGCTGTCGCCGACACCGTGGATGCCCGGGATGTTGAGCTCCATCGCCGAGGCGCGCGTCGGCATCTCCCAGGCGCCGAGTGCGAGCGCATGCGCCCACGCTTGCCCTGCGTCGCGCACGCGCAGCGCGATGGCCTTCGCCTCGGGCGTGGCTTCCTTCGCGTCGTGCGCGTTGACGATGAGGTTCATCGTGCCCTGGCGGTACAGCATCACCTCGCGTGAGCGATGGCGCGCGAGCGGCGCGAAGCCGAGCTTCTGCAGCAGCGTGCCGAACGCCTGCGGCTGCGAAGTGGTGTACTCGATGAACTCGATGCCGTCGATACCGACGGGGTTCGTCGGCTCCGGCAGGCGCTCCTCGACCGTCATAGCGCCAGTATCTTACGAGCCTCCGCGGCCGTCGCCGGCCGGCGTGCGTACTGCGCGAGAAGCTCCGCGGTCTGGCGTACCAGCGCCGCATTCGACGGCGCGAGCTCTTCGCGGCTCATGCGCACGTTGTCCTCGAGGCCGGTCCGGCAATGTCCGCCAAGCTCCGCCGCCCAGCGCGACACCGTGACTTGGTCCTTGCCGATGCCGGCGCCGGTCCATGTTGCATTCGGATCGAGCCTCTTCAGGGTCGACACGAAGAACTCGAAAGCGGGCCGGTCGACCGGCATCGCGTTCTTCACGCCCATCACGAATTGCACGTGCAGGGAACCCTTGATCTTTCCCGCCTTCTGCATTGCCGCCGCCTGATAAATCATGGAAAGGTCGAAGGCCTCGACCTCCGGCTTCACCTTGTGCTTGATCATCTCGGCGGCGAGCCACTCCACGAGCTCCGGCGAGTTCTCGTAGACTCGCGCCGGGAAGTTCACCGAGCCCGTGGCGAGCGAAGCCATGTCGGGCTTTAGCGAAAGCATGCCGCCACGCTCGCGACCGGTGCCGGAGCGTCCGCCGGTGGAGAGCTGCGTGATCATGCCGGGGCAGTGCTTGCGGATCCCTTCCAGCACCCGCGCGAAGCGCTGCGGGTCGGAAGTAGGCTTGCCCGCGTCGTCGCGCACGTGAAGGTGCACGAGCGTGGCTCCGGCTTCAAACGCTTCGTGCGTCGACTCGATCTGCTCTTCGACCGAGATCGGCACGGCCGGATTGTCCTGTTTGCCGGGGAGGGAGCCGGTGATGGCGACCGTGATGATGCACGGCGTTGGCATGGGCGGCCGTTGTGGCGAATTGGCGGAGCTGTTAAATTTACCTTGCAATGTCGCTAATTCCAAGGACCGACGCGCGCGGCAGCGCGGCGATGCGCAAGCCGAAGGATCCGGAGGCGAATCGCGCGCGCATCTTGCGCTCGGCGACCGACGAATTTGCAGCGCGCGGTTTCAAGGGCGCCAGTATGGACGCGATCGCGGCGCGCACCCATACCACCCGGGCGCTCATCAATTACTACTTTGGCAGCAAGGAGCAGCTCTACATCGCGGTGCTGGAGCGCGTTTATTCTGAAATCCGCGAAGCAGAAGCCGAGCTCAACCTCGACCACCTTGAGGCGCCGATGGCGATCCGGCGGATCGTCGAATTCACCTATAACTATTACCTGACGCACGAGGGTTTCGTGCGGCTCGTGGTCGCCGAAAACCAGGCGCGCGGCCGGCATCTGAAGAAGTCGAAGGCCATGCGCACACTCAACCGTCCCATAATCGACCGCCTCGCTCGCGTCATCGCGCGTGGCCAGGCCGAGGGGCTATTCCGTGCGGACGTGGAGGCCGTGGAGATCCACAAGGCAATTGCCGCGCTTGGCATGTTCAACGTCACGAACCGTTATGCGTTCGGCGCCATCTTTCAGCGCGACATGGGCGCAAGAGGCGACATCGGCCGGCGTCGCGCCATGGTCGCGGACATGATTCTCAGCTATCTCACGAGAGGAGGAAGGTCATGAAGTTGCGCTTCACCCGTCGTACCGCGCTGAAGGCCGGCGCGGCTTTCGCGGCTTGCGCCGCGCTGCCCGCCTGGTCTCAGGCGAAGACGCTGCGCTTCGCCGCAGTGTTTTCCGACAAGGATATCCGCGCCGAGATGATCCGCATGCTCGCCAAGGATATCGAGGCCGATTTCAAGGTGGAGCCCCACTTCAACGCGTCGCTGTTCAAGCAGGGCACCGAGCTGGTCGCCCTGCAGCGCGACAACCTGGAGCTGGGCAACATCGCGCCGCAGGACATTTCCAAGCAAATCACGGCGTGGTCGATTCTCACGTCGGCGTACCTGTTCCGCGATGCCAATCACCTCTTCAACTTCTGGTCGAGCGATCTGGGCGCCCAATACAAGAAGCAGGCCGAGGACCAGGTCAAGATCAAGATCCTCGGGCCGACGTTCTTCGGTACGCGCCAGGTCGGGCTCAAGCCCAAGAAGAAGATCAATACGCCCGCCGACATGGCCGGCATCAAGCTGCGCATGCCGCCGGGCGACGCCTGGCAGCTGCTTGGGCGCTCGCTCGGCGCGAATCCGACGCCGATGGCGTTCGCCGAGACCTACACCGGCCTTCAGACCGGGGCGGTGGACGGCCAGGACAACCCACTTCCCAATGTCAATGCCGTCAAATTCTACGAAGTGATGTCGCAGATCGTGCTCACCTCGCACCTGATCGGCTACGACCTGCTGTGCATGAACCTGAAGCTGTGGAACTCGCTGCCGGCGCCCAAGCAGAAGTCGATGCAGGCCGCGGTCGACAAGGCGCTCAGGTGGAGCACCGACGAGCACCTGAAGCGCGAGCAAGAGCTGGCCGATACCTTCAGGAAGCAGCACGGCCTCGAGATCTACACCCCCGACGTCGCCGCCTTCCGTGCGCATGCGCAGAAGATCTACCTCGCCTCCGATGAGGCGAAGGAGTGGCCGAAGGGTATGCTCGAAAAGATCAACGCGCTGAAGTAACGTTGCACGCATGATGCGCGAGGCCGGCGCCTGGCTGCGGCGGCGCGCGGAGAACATCGCCGCGGCGATGATCGCGGTGATGTTCTTCGCGTTTCTCGTGCAGATCGTTTTCCGCTACTTCTTCAACTTCCCGGTCGGCTGGGCTTCCGAGCTTTCCGTCGTGCTTTGGCTGTGGCTCGTGCTGTGGGGCGCTGCGTTCGTGGTGAAGGAGCGCGAGGAGATCCGCTTCGACTTGCTCACCGAGCTCGCCGGCCGTCGCGGGCGTATCGCGATGGGCATTGTCGCGGCGCTTGCGTTATTGGTTCTTTACGGCCTGTCGGTCAAGCCGTCCTTCGATTACGTGAGCTTCATGAAGGTAGAAAAGTCTTCCTACCTCAAGGTCCGAATGGACTGGCTGTTCTCGATCTACGTTGTTTTTCTGATCGCGGTGATCGTGCGCTACCTGTGGCTCCTGTGGCATCTCGTGCGCAGCAAGGATCCCGAAGCGGCCGGTGACCCAGGCGTGAGCTCCGGGCTTTGACGCCTTTCGGCTACGCCGTCTTCGCGATCGTCGCGCTTAGTCTGCTCGGCCTGCCGGTCGGGCACGCCATGATCGCCGGCTCGGTGCTGTACCTGTATTTGAAGGGCCTGGACGTGGGTACCGCCGCCGAGCAGCTGCTGAACGGCATGTACACGAGCTATCTGTTGCTCGCGATTCCGCTCTTCATCCTCGCCGCCGAGTTCATGAACAGCGGCCCTATCATGGACCGGCTGCTGCGCTTCTGCAACGCGCTGGTCGGACGCTGGCGCGGTGGCCTCGCGCAGGTCAACGTCGTGCAGAGCATCGTGTTCGCGAGCATGTCGGGCTCGGCGCTCGCCGACGCGGCGGCGAGCGGGCGGCTCATGCAGACCATGATGACGAAAGACGGACGCTATCCCGCGAGCTTCGCCGCGGCGCTTACGGCGGTGTCGTCCGTCATCGGCCCCATCATCCCGCCCTCGATCCCGCTCGTTCTTTACGCACTGGTTGCCGATACCTCGATCGGATATCTTTTCCTCGCCGGCGTAATCCCGGGGCTTCTGCTTGGCGCGGTGCAAATGGCGCTGATCTCGCTGCAAGCGAAGCGGCGCAACTTTCCCGTGGAAGCGGCGGTGCCGCTGCGCGAGCTGCCGCGCGTGACGTGGGAGGCTTTTCCCGCGCTGCTCATGCCGGTCATCCTCTTCGGCTGCCTCTATACCGGTATCACCACGCCGACTGAAGCCGCGGCTGCGGCCGCGGCCTACGCGCTGCTGATCTCGGCGCTTCTGTATCGCTCGGTGAGCTGGACCGGGTTTTACGGCTCACTCATGACCAGCGCGCGCACCACCATCTCGATCGGCATGCTGATTGCCGGCGCGCTCGTCTTCAACTACGTCATCACGGCGGAAAACATTCCGCGCGCGCTCGCCGCCCTGATGAAGGGGTACGAGCTCTCGCCGCTCGGCTTTCTCCTGTTCGTCAACGTACTGCTGCTCGTGCTCGGCTGCTTTCTCGAGGGTACGACGATCCTCCTCGTCATCGTGCCGGTGCTTCTACCAACCGCGCAGACGCTCGGCGTCGATCCGGTTCACCTCGGCGTGGTGGCGGTGGTCAACATCATGATTGGGCTCGTCACGCCGCCCTATGGGCTTTTGCTCTTCATGATGACCAAGATCTCCGGCGTGCCGCTGAAGGACATCGTGCGTGAGGTGATGCCCTTCCTCGGCGTGATGATCGGCGCGCTAGCGCTCGTCACGTTCGTGCCCGACTTGGTCCTCTTCCTTCCGCGACTGCTAGGCTACAAGGGTTGAAAACACGGATTGCGATCGCAGGCGCGGGCTATATCGGCCTCGCCCACATCGAAGCGCTGCGCCAGAGCCTCACGTGCTCGCTCGCGGCGATCGTAGATCCGTCGCCGGCTGCGGGGAAAGCGGCCGCCGCCGCGGAAGTGCCGCTATTTCCGTCGATTGACGAGCTGCTTCGCAAGGCGCCCCCCGACGGCATCGTGCTCGCCACCCCCAACCAGCTGCATGTGCCGCAGGCTCTGCAATGCATCGAAGCGGAGCTCGCCACGTTCGTGGAAAAGCCGATCGCGCCCACCGCGACCGAAGGCGAGAGGCTCGTGCGCGCGGTGGAGCGAAAGCACGCGCGGGTGCTGATCGGCCATCACCGGGCGCATAGCCCGATCCTGGCTAAGGCGAAGGAAGTGGTGGACTCCGGCGTACTCGGCCGCGTCGTGGCCGTCATCGGGAGCGCGACGTTCTTCAAGCCCGACCACTATTTCGACGACGGTCCATGGCGCAAGGAGCCGGGCGGCGGGCCGATCCTCATCAACATGATCCACGAGGTGCATAACCTGCGCATGCTTTGCGGCGAGATCGTCGCAGTGCAGGCAATCGCCTCGCACGCCGTGCGCAATTTCCCGGTCGAGGACACGGTGGCGATCAATCTGCAGTTCGCGAACGGCGCCCTCGGCAGCTTCATGCTCTCGGATACCGCTGCCTGTCCGCGCAGCTGGGAGCAGACCTCCCAGGAGAACAAGGCCTATCCGACCTACGACGACGAGGACTGCTACGTGATCGCGGGTACGAACGGCAGCCTCTCGGTGCCCACGATGCGGCTCAAGACCTATGCGCGGCCGGAGGACCGTTCCTGGTGGAAGCCCTTCCAGGTCGGCAGGGTCGAGATCACGCGCGAGGATCCGATCGCGCTGCAGATGGAGCACTTCGGCGCGGTGGTGCGCGGCGAGGCGCAGCCAGTGGTGAGCGCCGCCGACGGACTCGCCAACCTGCGCGTTACCGAGGCGATTACGGAGGCGGCCAGGACCGGCGCTATCGTGCGACTGTGAAACCGATCCGCATTCGCGGCAAGCCGGCGAAGTATCCGCTCATCTGCGCTCCGCTCGTGGGCGCCAGCCGGGATGCGCTCCTCGCCGAGGCGGCCGCGGCGCTCGCCGCGAAGGCGGACATCGTGGAATGGCGCGTCGACCACTTCCGCGACATCGCGAGCCGGCAAGGCGTGATCGAGACCGGTCGGGCCGTGCGGCGCGCGCTGCCCGGCGTGCCGCTTCTCTTCACGCGCCGCTCGGTCGCCGAAGGCGGGCAGCTGGTCGCGATCGGCGACGCGCAGGTGGTCGAGCTCTACGAGGCGGTTTGCGCCGAGGGGATCGCCGATCTCGTCGATTTCGAGATGAGCGCGAGCCGCGCCGGCATGGCAGCGGTGCGCGACGCCTCGCGGCGCCACGGTGTCGGGCTCGTGTGCTCGTTTCACGACTTCGAGCGCACGCCGTCGATCGCCGAGCTCAACTCGCAGTTTCGCCGCGCCGAACAGCTTGGCGGCGACGTGGCGAAGGTGTCGGTGATGGCGCGCGGCCCGGAAGATGCACTTACGCTTCTAGCAGCGACTAATCAGGCATCGCGCGAGGTTTCGCCGGCGCTGATCGGCGTATCGATGGGGCCGCACGGCGCGCTCAGCCGCATCGCCGGCTTCGCCTTCGGCTCCGCACTCACCTTCGGCGTCGCCGCGGCCGGCTCTGCGCCCGGGCAGATGCCAATCGGCGAGCTGCGCGCGGCCATCGAGCTCCTGCGCCGCTGATGCTCGGAAGCGCGGCGGTCGCCATGTGGTGGGACATCGCGCCGGAGATGCGCGCCGAGTGGGAGGACTGGCACTCGCACGAGCACATGCCCGAGCGGCTCGGCATCCCGGGATTCCTGCGCGGCTCGCGCTGGGTCTCGGGCGAGTCGTACTTCGTGCTCTACGAGGTGGAGAGCATGGCTACGCTCACCGCGGGCCCTTATGTCGATCGGCTGAACGCGCCGACGCCGTGGTCGCGCAAGCTCATGCCGCACCACCGCAACATGGTGCGCAGCCTCTGCCACGTGCGCGCGAGCTTTGGCCGCGGGCTGGGCGGATGCATCGCGACGCTGCGGCTCGAGCATGGCCTCCCGGCGCAGGCGCTTTCGGCGCTGCCGCAGCAGCAAGGTCTGGTCGGCGCGTTTTTGCTCGAAGCGCAATCGCTGGCCGGCGCGCCGCAGACCACCGAGCAGAAGATCCGGGGCGGCAGCGACGCCGAAGCGCGCTGGGTCGGTCTCATCGGCGGCTACGATGAGGACGCGGTGCTCCGCGCTGGCAACGACCTCGTCGGCGGCGGCGTGCTCGGCGTCTACCGACTCTCTTACACGCTATGAAGAAGCTCTTGATCGGGCTCATCGGCGGAGGCATCCAGCGCTCGCTCTCACCGGCGCTTCAGGAGGAAGAGGCGCGTCAGCATGGCTTGCGGCTGCACTATCAGCTCATCGATCTCGACGAGTCCCGCGTTGGCCCGGAAGTGCTGCCAGAGCTTATGCGTGCGGTGCGCATCATCGGATTCGCCGGTCTCAACGTCACCTTCCCGTGCAAGCAGGCGGTGATTCCGCTCCTTGATTCGCTTTCGGAAGAGGCGCGCGCCATCGGCGCGGTAAACACGGTCGTTCGCGAGGACGATCGCCTCGTCGGCCATAACACCGACGGCCCCGGCTGGGCCTGGGGCTTCCGGCGCGCGCTGCCGCATGCAGACCTTTCCCGCGTCGTGCTTCTTGGCGCGGGCGGCGCCGGCTCCGCCTGCGCCGATGCGATCCTTCGGCTCGGCGCGCGCGAGCTCTTGGTCGTCGACCAGGAGGTGGCGCGCGCTCGTGAGTTGGCCGGACGGCTGAACGCTCACTTGCCCGGCGATCGAGCGCGTGCTTCGGATTTGAAAGAAGCAACCGAAAAAGCAAGCGGCCTCATCCATGCCACCCCGACCGGCATGCTGAAACTGCCTGGCATGCCGCTCGATCCGGCGCTCCTGCGTCCCTCGATGTGGGTGTCGGAAGTGGTCTATGTGCCGCTCGAGACCGAGCTCCTGAGAACCGCCCGACGCACCGGCTGCGCCACCATGGACGGCGGGCACATGAACGTCGGGCAGGCGACGCGCGGCTTCAAGCTCTTCACGGGCCTCGAGGCGGACGCGGCG